>CALMFQ010000056.1 GCA_937863215.1 uncultured Pseudomonadota bacterium | reverse complement strand
CCGGCACGGCGGCATCGCCAACTTCGACCGCCAGATCGCCGCGCGCCACCATTACACCGTCACAGGCATCGAGAATTTCTTCCAGATTGACGATTGCCTCGGCACGCTCGATCTTGGCGATCAGCGCGCCCTTGCCGCCGGCAGCACGCAACAGTGTGCGCGCCATGTACATGTCGGCACCGCTCTTGGGGAATGATACGGCGACATAATCGGCCTGCATTTGCGCCGCGACCTTGATGTCTTCCATATCCTTGGCAGTCAATGCCGGCGCCGACAGGCCGCCGCCCTGGCGGTTGATGCCCTTGTTGTTCGACAGTGTGCCGCCGACACGCACGCGGCAGTGGATCTCGCAGCCCATCACCGCCGTCACGTCGAATACCAGCCGCCCGTCATCGAGCAACAACACCGCACCGGGAGCGACATCGTTGGTCAACTCCTTGTAGTCGAGGCCGACGCGCTGCTGGTTGCCGAGCTCGCATTCGGCGTCGAGGACAAAACTGTCGCCGCTGTTGAGCTGGATGCTGCCATTCTCGAATTTGCCGACGCGAATCTTCGGCCCCTGCAGATCGACCATGATCGCCACCGGGCAAGCCAGGCGCAGCGCCGCCTCGCGCACGCGTTCGGCGCGCTCCAGATGATCCTGCGCCTTGCCGTGGGAGAAGTTCAGGCGAACCATATTGACGCCGGCGGCAACCAGCCGGGTCAACGTCTCGACGTCGTTCGATGCCGGGCCCAAGGTGGCCACGATTTTGGTGCTGCGCTGCATAATTTCCCCTGTTTTATTGTTTCGACTACTGTTGATTGCACTGCCGGCGTGCGGTCAACCAGGACAGCAGCCCCAGCGCCATTGCCACCAGCAACATTCCGGTCAGTTCGCTGGCAGCAGGCCGTTCGCCATGCTCGATCCAGGCTGCACACACCGCCACCAGCGGAATTGCCAGCGCATTCAGGCTGGCGGTACCGGCCGGCACGCGCTGCAATACCCGCATCCACATCCACCATCCCAGCCCCGATGCCAGCACCCCGGCATAGAGCAAAGCAAACCAGAAATACGGACGCGGCTGCGGCGGCGCCTGCGGCACGACCCAGGCGACAAGATACAGCGGCAGCGTTCCCAGCGCCATCTGCCATGCGGTGAGGCTCAATGCCCCGCTGCGCATCCGTGGGCGCAGCCATTTGGCGTAGACGGTCGCTGCAGCCCAGATCAGGCCCGCCCCCACAGCAAGCAGCTTGCCGAGCAGCGTGCCATGCAGCTGCAGCGGATCGACAATCGCCCACATGCCGGCAAATGCCAACCCGATAGCCAGCCACTGCCCACCGAGAATGCGCTCATTCAAAACCAGCCAGGCCCAGAACAAAGTCCAGAACGGCATGGTATAGGCCAACACGGCGACTTTGCCGGCGCCACCGTTGATCAGCGCCAGATTCATCAGCAGAGTAAATCCGCTGGTCTGCAACAGCCCCAGCGCCAGTGTCGGTAACAGCGGCGGCGGCAGCAGCGACTGGCGGGAGAACAGCAGAATGGCAAACAGCGTCAGCGCGCCAATTGCAGAGCGATGGGCGGCAAAGTCAAACGCGCCGACATAATGCAGCGCGTTTTTGGTCACAATCCAGTTATAGGCCCATACCAGCACCAGCAGCGCAACCCCTGCCAACCCCACCGGCAGACGCGTCGTGACGACAGATTGCGGCGGCGGCACAGAACTCATGGACAATGCCCGCCTACAATTTGGGCAGATCGACGCTGACCAGACGGAACTGCCTCGGCTTGCTGCCCTCCGGCAAACGCACCTGGCTTTCGGCAACATAGGCAACGCCGTTGACTACCGCTAGATTGCCCGGTCCGGCAATGGTCGACGCCAGCGTAGACAGGCTACCGGTCTCACCCAGCACCGTAATCATGGTCAGATCGCCCGATGCTTCGGTCACCAGCAGCTTGCGCTTGGCCATCGGCTTGAGCGCGACCGGCTTGTTCAACGGGCGATCCAGCTTGATATCCACCAGATTGCCGGCACTGCCGTCCCAGCGCAGCGCCACACGCTGCAGACTGCCCTTGTCGCGCCCCAGCAGATAAATACCGCCGAGATTGTCTACCGACAGCGCACTCCAGCTACCCAGGCGCCGCAGCGATTCATCGTTGGTCAGCCAGGGCAGCGGCTTCTCGTCACCGCGCTTGAGGCGCAGCACCGCAGAGTTAGCGCTGTCCAGCAGATAAACCGTGCCGTCGCGCCCGATGGTGACATCGGCGCAGTCGCCGTTGTTATCCAGCACATATTCATTGCGCAGCTTGCCCGAGCGCACATCGATCACCTTCAGGGCGGCCTTGCCGGACGGCCCGTCGGCACACGCCCACAGGCTTTGTCCGCGCTCGTCGAAGGCAAAACTGCGGATCGCCCCGACCGCTACCGGCAACGGATCCACCTGCGCCGCGCCCGGCGTTACCTTGACCACACCGGAGCCGATTCCGACGTACAACGCGCCATCCCTGGTCGCGGTAACCGCTTGCGGAAACAGCCGCTCCCCCGGTAACAGGATGTCGGCACTGGCGGAACCGGTCAGGAACGCGGCAGCGAGAATAAGGCAGGAAAACAGTTTGGAGCGTTGCATAGGCTTCGGCACGACGGGCTGGATATTCAATGCAGAGAAGCGGCCGCCACCGCGGCCGCACAATCGGAAGACTCAGAACTGGTACTGTGCGCCAGCGCGCAAAACCGGCCACCAGTGGTTCTTGTTGACGTCGTCCTGCAACTGCTTTTCTTCCTGCGCAACATCGTTTTTCAACTGAAAACATTGCAGCTGATTGATCAGACTGTTGTTGCAGGTCGCGTTCAACGACGCATTGACCGATTTGAGGTACTGGAATCCCATATCGAAGGTAAAGTTCCAGCGCGTTTCCGGGCGCACCGGATTGCCCCAGCCGATACCGACGTAAGGCGTCGTGGATGGAAAGCGCAACTTGCCGTTGATCGAGCTCACCGAACTGGCCGGATAACTATTGCCGTTCAACTCGAAACTATCGCCTACCGGCCGCGCCTTGGCATCGAATTCGGTGCCATTGTTGATCGCCCCCAGCGTGACATGAAAACTGCTGTCGGACGGGAAATAGCTGGCCTTGAACCCGAGCGAACGCAACTTGCTGTCCAGCTGATAGGAAACAGCGCTGATCTTGCGCGTGGTATTGAAATTGATGCCGCTATAGCCGGCAGAAACCGTCACCGAATCGCTCAATGCGTAGGTGTACTCGATCCCGACGCCGTCGGTACCGAACGTGCCACCCACGGCGTAGCCCTCTGCCAAAGCCGGCAACGCGGCACCGCCGCACAGGGCAAGACAGGCAATCTTGATACACCGGTCCATCGTCAATCCTCCTTTTTATTCGTATTGCCGTACCAGGCTCACTCGCCGGCGGTAGTGTCGTGCGCACACAGGAATAGCGGCAAGCCATCCTGTACATCCGGTTTGACCTCGGTCTGGATACGGATGTCGTTGACCTGGCATTCGCGCAGCAGCGCAACCGAGTTGTCGCAGATCAGCTCCACCGAATCGAGCGGATGCAGCGGCCAGACGAATCCTTCCCAGCGCTCGCTGTTTTCGCGCGCACTGATGGTGATGCGCAGCTCGTTGCCCTCGTGCGCGGCCAGCACCGCCACCGGCGTTTCACCTGCCTGGCGTATCTTGCGAATGGTGCGGCTGACCACCAGCTGCAGCCCCAGCTCGTAGCGAGCAAACCGGCCATTGTACAGCGCCTGCAGCAAGGGCTGCGGCGGGCGTGGAATGGCCAGCAACGACAGATTATCCTGCTTCAGCTGACGGTTCAGTTCTTCCGCCAGTTTCATGCCCCATTTGCCGGCATCGCCGCCAAGCCGCACCGGCGCAGCCTCGCCCGCACGCTGCAGCGCCACACCGACGAGAAAACGCAGATGCACCGCCTCGTCTGCAGCGACCACCTCGTCCGGCTGCAGCTCCAGCGGCACACCGCGCGCCGCATCCTGCAGCTGGCGCGACCAGCGGTGCAGCTGCGACGGCTGCCACTGCTGCAGGCTCTGCAGCGACAGCAACACCGGCGACAAGCTGATTTCGCGCGGGCTGGCGATCACGCCATGCTCGGCAAGAATCGCCAGCAGCGGATTCATGTCGCGCAAACGGCCGCCGACATTGACCTGGCCACGCGTACCGGCAGCAACCATCAATATCGGCAAGGCAAACACCACCGCACGGGTTCCGTCCTCCGGAATCGCCTCGATCGAATCGCGCAGCTCGTTCCACAGGTATTTGTAGGCTTCCTGCGATGGCGACAGTGCCAATGCCTGCTGCAAGGCGGCGTCATCGCCATGCTGCAGCGCAGCATCGAGCAGCACTGCCAGCGCACCGCCGGCCTCTTCCCGCTCTGCCTGTTCGCGAGCGGTCAGCACCCGCATCACCTGGCGTATGTAGTCGTTCTTCGGGTCAACACGGGGGAAATGGCGTGGGTCGGGCAAATACATGAAACGTCCTTATCAATCCGTTCGGGGCTGCCGGGCTCAGCGACAACACCCTGTTCTTGGCATTTTGCAGAGTCGAGATTATACCTGTGTACAAGGACTTATCTAATCCGCTTGAAGTAATGCCTGAAAATTGTTGTGCGCGGCACAAAATATTCTTGACAACTCAATGCGCATATTAGATAATTCTAATCGTCAAGTGCAACTCGTTCTTGATAGTTTCTCCTCTATTTCTCCTTTGTATTATTGGAAAGCGCAGATTGATGTCTGCGCTTCTTTTTTGCCTGTTTTCCGGCCAGCCGCACATACTACTCCAATTCTGCGTTTCTGCCCGTATCCGGCACAGGCGATCCGCAGTCGCAAAAGCACAACAAGTCTTTCATCTGACTGAAAAAAATCATGGTTTTAATGGCGGGCAAGAAAATCCCCCCGCTACTGCAAACTATGCGACAATCCGCGCCTTTACATGGCTGGACGCCGAGGCCTGAGGAGAATCAGATGAAGTTCCGTTTCCCCATTGTCATCATCGACGAAGACTTCCGCTCCGAGAATGCCAGTGGCCTCGGCATCCGCGCACTGGCCGACGCAATCCAGGCAGAGGGCATGGAAGTACTCGGTGTCACCAGCTATGGCGACCTGTCCAGCTTTGCCCAGCAGCAAAGCCGCGCCTCAACCTTTATCCTGTCGATCGACGATGAGGAATTCCTGTCGCCGGAAGCGGCCGACAATGCCATCAGCCAGCTGCGCAACTTTGTTGAGGAAATCCGTTTCCGCAACGCCGACATCCCGATTTTCCTGCACGGCGAAACCCGTACTTCGCGCCATATCCCCAACGATGTGCTGAAGGAGCTGCATGGTTTCATCCACATGTTCGAAGACACGCCGGAGTTCATCGCCCGCTACGTGATGCGTGAAGCCAAGGCGTACCTGGACAGCCTGTCACCGCCGTTTTTCCGTGCACTGGTGCATTACGCATCGGATGGCTCGTATTCCTGGCACTGCCCTGGCCACTCGGGTGGCGTGGCGTTCCTGAAATCGCCGGTAGGGCAGATGTTCCACCAGTTCTTCGGCGAGAACATGCTGCGTGCCGACGTCTGCAATGCGGTTGACGAACTCGGCCAGCTGCTCGACCACACCGGCCCGGTAGCGGCGTCGGAGCGCAATGCGGCACGTATTTTCAATTGCGACCACCTGTTCTTCGTCACCAACGGTACTTCGACCTCGAACAAGATCGTCTGGCATTCGACCGTAGCACCGGGCGATATCGTGGTGGTGGACCGCAACTGCCACAAATCGATCCTGCATTCGATCATGATGATGGGCGCGATTCCGGTATTCCTGATGCCGACACGCAACAATTTCGGCATCATCGGCCCGATTCCGCTGTCGGAATTCCAGCCGGAAACCATTGCCAGGAAAATTGCCGCCCATCCGTTCGCCAAGGACGTGAAAGCCAAGCCACGCATCCTGACCATTACCCAGAGCACCTACGACGGCATTCTGTATAACGTCGAGATGATCAAGGAAATGCTCGGCGACAATATCGATACGCTGCATTTTGACGAAGCCTGGCTGCCGCACGCGACTTTCCACGACTTTTATCGCAACTACCACGCAATCGGCAAGGATCGCCCGCGCAGCCCGGACGCGATGATTTTCGCCACCCAATCGACCCACAAGCTGCTGGCCGGCCTGAGCCAGGCATCGCAGATCCTGGTGCAGGATTCGGAAACACGCCAGCTGGATCGCGACGTGTTCAACGAAGCCTACCTGATGCACACCTCGACCAGCCCGCAATATTCGATCATCGCTTCGTGCGACGTCGCCGCGGCAATGATGGAGCCGCCGGGCGGCACGGCACTGGTGGAAGAATCGATTCTCGAAGCGCTGGATTTCCGCCGTGCGATGCGCAAGGTGGACGAGGAATTCGGCGACAGCTGGTGGTTCAAGGTCTGGGGCCCGGATTTTCTTTCCGACGACGGACTGGCCGACCGCGACGACTGGATGCTGCGCGGCGGCGACAAGTGGCACGGTTTCGGCGATATCGCCGAGAATTTCAACCTGCTCGACCCGATCAAGGCCACCATCATCACGCCGGGGCTGGATGTAGACGGCGATTTCGCCGATTCCGGCATCCCGGCGGCAATCGTGACCAAGTATCTGTCCGAACACGGCGTGATCGTTGAAAAAACCGGCCTGTACTCGTTCTTCATCATGTTTACCATCGGTATCACCAAGGGCCGCTGGAATACGCTGGTAACCGAGCTGCAACAGTTCAAGGACGATTACGACCGCAACCAGCCGCTGTGGCGCGTATTGCCGGAATTTGTCGCCAAGCATCCGCAATACGAACGCATCGGTCTGCGCGACCTGTGCGACAAGATCCACGGCATCTACAAGGACAATGACGTGGCGCGCCTGACCACCGAGATGTACCTGTCGCCGATGGAGCCGGCCATGCGTCCGTCGGATGCATTCGCCAAGATGGCGCACAAGGAAATCGAGCGCGTATCGATCGACGAGCTGGAAGGCCGCATCACTGCGGTGTTGCTGACTCCTTACCCGCCGGGCATTCCGCTGCTGATTCCGGGTGAGCGCTTCAACGACACCATCGTCCAGTACCTGAAATTCGCCCGCGATTTCAACGAGCGTTTCCCCGGCTTTGAAACCGATATCCACGGGCTGGTAAAACAGGACATCAACGGCCGCAACCAGTATTACGTCGACTGCGTGCGCGTCTAAGCCACACGCAGGCGGTAACGACCAATCAAGGCTGACTGCGGCAACGCGGTCAGCCTTGTTTATTGCCACGGCCGTTGCGCCACTGATACACCAGCAGCCCGGCAACAATCAGCGCGGTGCCGAGCCAGATTGCCGGCGTCACGACCTCATGGTTCAGGTAGCGCCCCAGCAGCAACGACGTCACCGGCGTAATCAGCTGAATCAGCGCCACGCTCACCGGCTGCAGGCGCTGCAGCAATAATCCGTACAGGCTGAATGCCACCAGTGTGGCAAAAATCGCCATATACACCAGTGCC
This sequence comes from uncultured Pseudomonadota bacterium, assembly GCA_937863215.1. Lineage (GTDB taxonomy): Bacteria > Pseudomonadota > Gammaproteobacteria > Burkholderiales > SCOH01 > CALMFQ01. Next base: position 5,267 of record CALMFQ010000056.1, on the reverse strand, counting down.
AGCAGCGCATACGGCGGCACTGCGGCGGGAAGGTTCCAGCCGCCCAGCCACCAGCTGACGCCGTAGAGCGGCAATGCCACATACAGCGAACCGAGTGTCAGCGCCAATGGCGGTACAGCTGCATCGAGGCGCTTGATCCACACCGAGCCGGCCGCCTGCAGTGTCGCGCCGGCCAGCACGATCAGCGCACCGGCAGCAGCGGCGTGGCCGAGCAAGGCATGCCGGTGAATCACGATCAGCCCGGTCAGCGCCAGACACAGCCCGGCCCAATGATGCAGCGTCAGCCGCTGGCGCAGCCACAGTACGGAAAACAATCCGGTCAGCAACGGGCCGGTGCCGTACAACACCGCAATCAGGCCGGAACTGACCGATTGCGCGCCGAGATAGGTCAACATCATCGCGCCAAACAGGTTGAGCCCGCCGGCGATGTAGGTCCAGAGCGCAGCCCTGTTGTGCGGCAACTCGACCCGCAGCAAACGGCAGGCGCCCCAGGCAAAGGGAAAGGTCAACAGCATGCGCAAAGCGACCGCAGGAAAGAAGCCGAAACCCTCGACGCACCAACTGATGCCGAGCGCAGTAGTGGACCAGATCAGGACAACCAGGCAATAGGCAAACGCAGTCATGCAAGCACAACGCCACGGCTTGCGACCGTGGCGCTGGAAAAAGGAAGGATTATAGCGCGGGATCAGCCGCCGCCAGATGAAGTCGCCTTAGCCATGGTCGCCAGGCAGTCCAATACTTCAGCGCTGCGTCGTTCCATTTGCATTACCGCTGCCAGCGTACCGCTGACATCCCCTTGCTGGAATTTGCTCAACGCTTCGCCACCGGATTGATGCACCGCCATATGCGGCGCCTCCAGCTCACGATAACCGGGCAAACCGGAGAACAGGCTTTTGCCTTCGCCGCTGTAATACCATTGCCCCAGCCTGCAGGAGGTATGGTTGCTCGATGTCGTTTTGGAGGGCTCGACGCCGAGCAGCGCTTTGTAGATTTCAAACTTGTAAACCAGATGATCGATCTTGGCCAGTTCGGCGAAACTGCGCAACGACGCCAGCTCAATCGCCTGCTCCATGCTCTCTGCCAGCGAGACCATCTGCTGCATGCTCTGATTGGCGCCTGCGCCAATGCCACTGACCTGCTGCGACTGCTCTGCCAGCATTTCCATATTGCCGCGAGCATTGCGCGTCTCATCGCGAATCGCCGCAACCAGCGCAGTGATTTCCGCCGTTGCGGTGCCGGTACGCTCCGCCAGCTTGCGCACCTCGTCCGCGACCACGGCAAACCCTCTTCCCTGCTCGCCGGCACGGGCCGCCTCGATTGCGGCGTTGAGTGCCAGCAAATTGGTCTGATCGGCGATTTCCTTGATCAATTGCACGATGCCGCTGATCTGGCTGGCGCGCTCGTCCAGATTGCCAACCTGGCTGGCGGCCTGAATCGAGGTATCTGCCAGCCGGGTCAGATTGCCCGACATCGCCTGGACAGCCTCGCTGCCGGCGCCGGAAACGCTCTTTGCCGTCGACGCGCGCGCCCGGTCGTCGCTCAGTTGCGCGACCAATCCGCCAAGCGATTGCTGAGCCGTGGCAAAAGTTTCGCCAAAGCGGATCAATCCTTCGGTCAACCCCGCCAGCAACTGGCTGCGCTGCGCCGCCTGCTGCTGCTCGGTCCGCGCGGCCTGCAGCTCTGCGCGCGCCTGCTCAAGCTGCTGACTCAGCGCCATATTCTCGGCGCGCAAGTCGGCAAGTTCAGAAGGATTGAACTGATCGTGAGATGTTTTCTTCCAAAACGACATGAATTCTCCTGTTTGCATGCAAGCTCCAGCGCAACCGAAAATTGGCTGCGGTGCTTCTCAATGTTTATAGAGAACGCGGAGAAACGATGCCAGAGAATCAGACAAGAACGCTATGGGCAACAGGCGAATGCAGCGGAATCATTCGGGGCGGATCAACAATGGGCGACGTTGCGAGGGTTGGGGCGAATCCAGTTCGCGCAACAGCTTCTTGCGCTCCTGATTGCGCTGGAATTCGCGCAGCAAAAGCTGCTGCCGCTGCTCCGGCGTCAACACATTGAATAGCTGCTGGCGATCGAGCGAACCACTCTGCTTGAGCTTCTGCAGGGTATCGCGCTGTTCCGGCGACAGGCTGTCGTGCAACTGCTGGCGGTCGCGGCGGCGCTGTTCGGCAAACTCGCGCAATTGCTCGCGCTGCTCCGGCGTCAATCTTTCCAGCGGCTGGTTTGCCGGTTCATCGCGCCAGCGGCGGCGCAAGGCATCGGCCTCTTCCGGCGTCAGCTTGCCCTCGCTCAACGCCCGTTCCAGCCGGCGCTGACGATATTCCTGATAAGCCCCTTCCGGCGCTGGCAAGGGTCGCGCACTCCAGACGCCGCCCGGGACAACCGGCCCCTCCGCGCGTGCAAATGCGCTGCAGAGCAGGCCCGCCACGGTTAGCACTTGTGCTGCACGCATTAATCACTCCCGGATCAGCAAACGAATCGCCATGTTTTTCAACCACTATTGTCGCATAGCAGTCAACATGGCCCCATGAGGAAAGATATTAGAAAACCGGCTTTGCGCAAATATGTGCCGCCCTCTGGCAAATGTAAAAGCTTGTAACAAAGCCGGCCGATGTTACGAATCCTTACAAACGCCCCTGCCCCAGCGCGATGCAGCTTGCTAAACTGACGGCCATGGATACAAGTAAAAAGAAACTGCTCGTCATCGACGACGACCCGCGCCTGCGCGAACTGCTGTTGCGCTATCTCACCGAACAAGGCTTCGATGTCGATGCCTATGCCGACGCCAGCCAGCTGGAAAAGCGCCTGCAGCGCAACCGGCCGCACCTGTTGATACTCGATCTGATGCTGCCGGGCGAAGACGGCTTGTCGGTGTGCCGCAAGCTGCGCGCACTCGGCGACAATCTGCCAGTCATCATGCTGACCGCGCGCGGCGATGAGGTGGATCGCATCGTCGGCCTGGAAATGGGCGCCGACGATTACCTGGCCAAACCGTTCAACCCGCGTGAGCTGCTGGCGCGCATCAATGCCATTCTGCGCCGTCAGGCCGCCACGCCCGCACTGGCAGCCGCCTACGTCGAGGACGAAAGCTATGAATTCGGCCCGTTCCGGCTCGATGCCGGCACGCGCAAGCTGTATCGCGGCGATGCGGAAATCGGCCTGACCCACGCCGAATTCTCGCTGCTCAAGGTACTGGCGCAGCACCCGCGCCATCCGCTGTCGCGCGAACGGCTGATGGAGCTGGCACGCGGCAAGGACCACGACTCGTTCGATCGGGCCATCGACGTGCAGATCTCGCGGCTGCGCAAACTGATCGAAACCAACGCGAGTGAGCCCAAATTCATCCAGACGGTGTGGGGCTTTGGCTACGTCTTCGTACCGGACGGCGGCAATCGCTGATGTCGCTGCTGCCGCGCAGCCTGTTTGGCCGACTGGCGCTGCTGCTGATTTCGCTGACGCTGGCCTGCCAGCTGTTCACGCTCGGCATGCTGCGCTACAGCCACCAGCGGCTGGAATCGCGGCAACTGGCGGAACAGGTGATCGATACGCTGGCCGAACTGGAATCGGCACTGCAGGGATTCAGCGCCGATGAGCGCGTGGCATTCCTGACGCTGCGCAACCGGCCGTATTCGATCAACCTGCAACCCCTCGACGAAGTCATGCCGCCCGCACCGGGAACGGAATTGTCGCCAGCCGCCGAACGGCTGATCGACCGACTGCACGAATACGGCATCCATGTCGTCGATGCACGCATGCAAATCCAGCCGAAACAGCAGCTTTGGCTACCGATCCGCATGGTTGGCGAGCGTTACTGGCTGGTGATTCCGCTCGGCAGCACCGAGCCGCCGATGGGCTCGACCACACTGCTGCTCACCGCAACCTTTTCACTGCTGGCGCTGGCAGCCGCCTTCGCCTTTACCTGGCTGATCAACCGGCCGCTGCAGCGACTTACCCGCTCCGCCGCCACCGTGGCGGCCGGCAAGCACCCCGAACCGTTGCCGGAAGACGGCCCGCGCGAGCTGCACACGCTGGCGGCCAGCTTCAACCGCATGACCGGCGCACTGCAACAAGCCGAGCAGGAACGCCGCATCATGCTTGCCGGCATTTCGCACGACGTGCGCACCCCGCTGACGCGGCTGCGGCTGGGGGTGGAAATGATGCAGGACGAAAGCCTGCGCACCGGCATGCTGACCGATACCGAAGACATCGAGCGCATCGTGCGCCAGTTCCACGACTTCATCGCCGGCGAACCGGACGAGCCGGCCAGCCCGCAGCAGCTGAATCGGCTGATCCTGGCGATGGTGGAACGCTACCAGCGCGACGGGCTGGAAATCGTCACCGAGCTGGCGGACGATCTAGCGCCGCTGACGCTCAAACCGCTGGCGCTGCAGCGGGTGCTGGGCAACCTGATCGACAACGCACGCCGCTACGGCCAGCCGCCGATTGTGATCCGCAGCCTGCAACAGGCCGACACGGTATGCCTGCAGGTAATCGATCACGGTGCCGGCATCGCCGCCGCCGATATCGAACGCATGCAACAGCCGTTCACCCGCGGTGACGCCGCACGTCAGGCCGACGGCGGTAGCGGGCTGGGGCTGGCGATCGTGCGCCGCATCTGCCAACGCAACGCCATCGCCTTGAATTACAGCCGCCCGCAACACGGCGGGCTGTGCGTGGAACTGAGTCTGAAAACCTCCTCCTGAGCGGCGCAAACTCGGCTACAGTTAAAGCTCCTCTCCGTTCCCCGCGCAGGTTCAGCCGCCGTGCCCACCACCAGCCATTTCGATCCCGTAGCGTCCGGAATCTTCTCCAGCCAGGCCATCAGCCAGATGTCACGCCAGGCGCTGGAGACGCAATTGCTGGAAATGATCCAGATTGCCGATCTGATCACGGTGGTGCTGGATCTGTACGGCAATATCGAATACTGCAGCGACCAACTGCTGCGCATCAGCCAGCGCGATGCGCGGCAGGTGCTCGGCAACAACTGGTTCGACCTGTTCATCAGCCCGGGCGACCGGGCAAGCGTGGCGCAGGAAATCGACGTCTACACGCGCCGGCAGAATCCGCCGTACAACCACGAAAAGAGCATCGTCGCCAGCGACGGCAGTTCTCGCCTGATCCGCTGGCATACGGTACAGCGGCGCGACGACAGCGGCCAGATCACCGGCATCAGCTGCTTCGGCGAAGACATCACCGAGCAGCGCCAGCAGGAAGAAGAACTGCGGCTCGCGGCGCGCGTATTCGAAAGCACCTCCGAA
>CALMFQ010000055.1 GCA_937863215.1 uncultured Pseudomonadota bacterium | reverse complement strand
GGCTCGCTGATCGTGGTTTCGCACGACCGCCATCTGCTGCGCGCCACCACCGACGACTTCTGGCTGGTCGAAAATGGCGCAGTAAATCCGTTCGACGGCGACCTCGATGACTATCGCCGTTATCGCAGCGAACAGGCGCAGCTCGATGCTCCGCCACCGAGTCAGGGCAATGTCGACCGCAAGGCTCAGAAACGCCAGGAAGCCGAGGAGCGGCAACGCCTGGCGCAGCTGCGCAAGCCGCTGGAAGCGCGCTTAAAGAAAATCGAGCCGGAGATGGAACGGCTCAATGGTGAAAAAACCGAACTGGAACAACGCTTGGCTGCCGATGGTTTGTACGCCCCGGAGCGTAAGGATGAACTGAAAGCCGCGTTATTGCGCCAGGCGGAAGTCACATCGCGGCTGGAAGAGCTGGAGCTGGATTGGCTTGAGTTACAGGAACAACTGGAGTCTCTGGCAAGTACGGCGGGATAAAGAAAAAACGGCGGTCATCCCGCCGTTTTTTGTGCCAGCTGCGCGTTATCAGCGGCCCAGAAGCCTTGCCATGCGCAGGCTTGCCGGCAACCGGTGCGGCAGCAAACGGGTGACTTTGGTCTCGACCAAGGGGGTGAAACCGTTGCGGGAATAAAACCGCACCGCACCTGGATTGCCGCTATCGACGTCGACCAGCATCTGCGTAAATCCTTGGGCCCTGGCCTGCTGCATCAGCGTAGCGAGAATATTTGCGCCCAAGCCTTGGCCACGGCGCTCACCCGCAACGGCCAGGCTGCGCAGATACCAGGCATTTTCCGGCAGACGCGGGAACAGGTAGGCCAGATCGGCTTCGCGCAGCATCAGTTCTTCGCTGGCCGCAGCGCAGAGATTGCGTAACGCGCAGTCCGAATCCGCCGCCAGCTGTGCCTCTGCAACCGCCGGATAGCTGCTGACGATGGCGGCCAAACCATGCTGGTCGCGCACTACCCGATTGGCGGTAGCACTATAACTACCGAGCGGCTGTTGCCACAGGGCCTGCAGCGTCGTCAGCGCACGCTGCCGCTCGCCCAGCCAGTAATCGTAATACGGCGGATCGGATTCGTAGGTCAGCTGCGCAGCAACGGCAGCTTCGCCGGCATCGCCGGACTGCAACTGTACGGCCGTAATGCTGCTCACGGCTTGATGCGGCTGTCGGTACCTGCAGGCTGGCGTACCGCCATGGCGTCGAGCAGCTCCGGGATGGATGAGGAAATGATCGGCGCACGCGTTTGCGCATGCAGAAAGCCATCTTTTTCCGCACGCTTCCACAATGCACGGAACGGATCGAAATAGCTGTCTACATCGAGCAGGCCGACCGGATACGGATGAATACCCAGTTGCGCCCAGGTGAGGATTTCGAACAATTCGTCAAACGTGCCGATGCCACCGGGCATGGCAATGAAACCCTGTGCCAGCTCGGCCATTTTCGCCTTGCGTGTGTGCATCGAATCGACCACCACCAGCTCGCTCAGGCCTTCGTGCGCCAACTCGCGCTCGACCATGAAATCCGGTATCACGCCGATTACCCGCCCGCCGAATGCCAGCGTTGCCGAGGCGAGATCACCCATCAGGCCGATATTGCCGCCGCCATACACCAGCGCGATATTGCGCTCGACCAGCGCGCGCCCCAAATCCACTGCGGCATCGCGATAGGCAACGCGATTGCCGTGATTGGCCCCACAGAATACCGCAACACTTTTCATCGCTTACAGCACCGCCACCGGGTATGAGCCAAGCACGCGCAGCATCACTGCCTTGTCGCGCAACGTGTCGAGCGCGGTGCGCACCGGCTCGATATCGCGATGGCCTTCGACATCGACAAAAAACACATATTCCCAAGTGCCCCCTTTGGCCGGGCGCGACTCGAATTTGCTCATGCTGACACCGCTGGCGGCCAGTGGCGCCAGCAACTCATGCACTGCGCCCGGCTGGTTTTTCGCAGTCAGCAGCAATGACGTCTTGTCCTTACCCGAAGGCGGCGCATCCTGCTGGCCGAGCACCAGAAAGCGCGTAGTGTTGTTGGGTTCGTCCTCGATATTGGCAACCACCTTGATCAGTTCGTAGCGCTCGGCTGCTGCCTCTCCGGCAATTGCCGCCGAAGTCTCGTCGAGCGATGCCAGGCGCGCTGCTTCGGCGTTGCTGGTAACGGGAATGCGCTCGACATGCGGCAAGTGCGCATTCAACCACTCATGGCACTGGCCGAGCGACTGCGAATGCGAATAGACACGCTGGATGCCATCCAGCGTGGCACTCTTGCGCAACAGATGCTGGTGGATGCGCAGCACGACCTCGCCGCAGACTTTCAGCGAGGTCTGCATCAGCAGGTCCAGCGTGCGCCCTACCGCGCCTTCGGTGGAATTCTCCACCGGCACCACGGCGAAATCGGTCTGACCAGCCTCGGTGGCGCGAAAGACCTCGTCGATCGAACGGCACGGCGCCAGCAACGCAGCATGGCCAAACTGCTTGATCGCCGCCGATTCGGTGAAAGTTCCCAACGGGCCGAGGAAGGCGACATTCAGCGGCCGCTCCAGCGACAGACAGGCGGACATGATCTCGCGGAACAGTCGCGCAGCGGATTCGTCCGGCAGCGGCCCCTGATTCAGTTGCTTGATCCGCCGCAACACCTGCGCTTCGCGCTCCGGCCGATACATTACGCCGCCGCCCTTGATTTCGCCGATGTGACGAGCGTGCTCGGCACGGCGGTTGATCAATTCGAGGATCTGTACATCGATGGCGTCGATGGCGTCACGATGTTGTTTCAGTTGTTGGTCTGACATGCTGTGAACTTAGAGCAATTCGTCAAAGGGAAAAGGATAGCACGGCCCCCGCCGACGGGGGCCGCTTGCGTTCAGCCAAGACCGCGCTGCAGGTCGGCGATGATGTCCAGCGGCGACTCCAGGCCAACGGCAATACGCAGCATGCCATCGGTAATGCCTGCCGCAGCGCGCGCCTCGGCGCTGATGCGACCATGAGTGGTGGTCGCGGGGTGGGTAATGGTGGTCTTGGCATCGCCCAGATTGGCGGTAACCGACAGCAGGCGTGCCGAATCGATCACCCGCCATGCCGCATCCTTGCCACCCTTGACATCGAACGTCACGATCCCGCCGCCGGCGCTCTGCTGCTTTTGCGCCAACGCGTATTGCGGGTGCGATTCGAGGCCGGGGTAGTACACTCGCGCCACTGCCGGATGGGCCTCCAGCCAGCGCGCGACCTGCAGGGCATGGCTGCAGTGCGCCTGCATGCGCAGATTAAGCGTTTCCAGCCCCTTGAGGAAAATCCAGGCATTGAATGCCGACAGAGTCGGGCCGGCGGTACGCAGGAAGCCGTAAACCGGCTCCAGCACATCCTTGCGCCCGAGCACCGCACCGCCCAGCACCCTGCCCTGGCCATCGAGATATTTGGTCGCCGAATGGATGACGATATCTGCGCCCAATTGCAGCGGCTTTTGCAGGATCGGTGTACAGAAACAGTTGTCCACCGCCAGCAGCGCGCCGTTGGCATGGGCGATTCCGGCAATCGTCCCGATGTCGGCGATTTCGGTCAGCGGGTTGGACGGGGTTTCGATGAAGAACAGCTTGGTATTCGGCTTCACCGCCGCCTGCCATGCTTCCGGCGAAGTCAGGCTGACATAGCTGGTTTCGATGCCGAAACGCGCCAGGATGTTGTTGAACAACTGCACTGTTGCCCCGAACAGGCTTTGCGAAGCGACGATATGGTCGCCGGCAGACAGCAGCCCCATTGCACAAGCCAGAATCGCCGACATGCCGGATGCAGTGGCGACGCAGAACTCGGCGCCTTCAAGCAACGCCAGTCGCTCCTGAAACGCAGTCACGGTCGGATTGGTGAAGCGTGCGTAGATATTGCCCGGCTCGGCGTTGGAGAATCGTGCCGCGGCCTGTGCCGCGCTATCGAAAACAAAGCTGGATGTCAGGTACAGCGCCTCGCTATGTTCGCCAAACTGCGAGCGGTCGATGCCGCTGCGAATCGCCAGTGTTTCGTCATGCCATTCGGGATCGATCGGAAAGCTCATGGACTCTCTTTCAAATAAAAAAACCCGCCTGCGACAGCCAAGCGGGTTTCGTTACGTTTGCGCGAAACGCCACAATTTAGCTGCATTTGTAAAGCGCCCGCAAGCAGTGACAAATCGGCGCAACGCCAGCATAGTCGCGGCTGGCGCCGCTATTGTCAATACGCTTTTACATCAGGTTCTGTTCGGCTACGCCGATGTTCATATCCTGATCCTTGTCCTTTTCCGATTTGGACGCATCGTTGCGCTCCGCCTCGATCCGGTCAAGATAGGCGGCGTCGATATCGCCGGTGACATACTGGCCGCTGAAACAGGAGCTTTCGAAACGGCTCACTGCAGCATTGCAGCGCGTTACGGCAAATTCGAGCGCCTCCAGTTCCTGGTAAATCACCGCATCGGCACCGATTTCGGCGGCGATCTGCTCGTGGGTACGACCGGTGGCGAGCAACTCCTTGCGCGTCGGCATGTCGATGCCGTACACGTTGGGGAAACGCACCGGCGGTGCGGCCGAGGCGAAATACACTTTCAACGCGCCGGCATCGCGCGCCATCTGCACGATTTCACGCGAAGTGGTGCCGCGCACGATCGAATCGTCGACCAGCA
>CALMFQ010000054.1 GCA_937863215.1 uncultured Pseudomonadota bacterium | reverse complement strand
TACCCCGCGCCCAGATTGAGCAACTGGCCAGCGCCGGCTTCATGCACACCGCGCACAACCTGATTCTGGTGGGCGGCACCGGCACCGGTAAAACCCATCTGGCCACCGCGCTGGGGGTGGCTGCCATCCACGCTGGCAAACGAGTCCGCTTCTACAACGCGGTTGACCTGGTGAATCAGCTGGAAAAGGAAAAGCAACAGGGCAAGGCGGGCAATCTGGCCAAACAACTGGCACAGATCGATGCGGTGATTCTGGATGAACTGGGCTATCTGCCATTCCCGGCATCAGGTGGCGCACTGCTGTTTCACCTGATCAGCCAGCTCTACGAAAAAACCTCGCTGATCATCACCACTAATCTGAGCTTTGGCGAATGGGTCAGTGTCTTTGGCGACGCCAAGATGACCACCGCACTGCTGGATCGCCTGACCCACCACTGCGACATCCTCGAAACCGGCAACGATTCGTATCGCTACAAACAGCGCAAAAAGGAGATGGAAATCAGCTGACCAACTGGCAAAAATTGGACGCTGTTACCTGGAAACTATTGGATGCTGATTGACATCTCATTCCGTTTGTCGTCGTTACCTGGAGGCTATTGGATGCTGATTGACAGGTAAAAGTCCTTGCCCTGAGAAATGCGTGACACAGTCGTATAAGGCGTGGAGACGAGAATGGTGACGAATAATCATTATTCGTAGGCTTTTTTGTTTACAATGACAGAGGGCTAATGATTAACAGGTGGGGTGCATGCGAACTTTGACCTTAGAGCAGTTCCGTGCCACGGTGGAAGCCGGCGGCGTGCTGGGGGTGAACCTGAAAGCCGAGGGCGGGGCGTTCTATGTGGACGTGGAAACCCGGCGCGGCGGGGCGGTGCTGGTGACTGCACGTGAGAAGAAGCCACGAGCGTTTGCCGATCCACGCCGGGCGTTGTTGTTGTTGCGCGATATCGGGATTCGCGAGGCCCGTATCGATACCAGGGCGTGGCGGCCGGAAGAAATCGATACCTTGCGCCCGTCGCGGCCTGATCGATCGGTAGCGATGAAGGAAGCTTTTGATGCTGCTGCCCAGTCGCGCTGGATGGCGCAGCAGGTGCAGCAGGCCGCAGCGCGGGCGGATCGTCCGGATGCGGTGTGGCATGACGCGGAAAGTGCGTTCGATTCGTTAGATAAGGAGATGGAGGCGCGGATTGCGGGTCAGGCTTCTGGATGAGGCGCAATCGGATTTACGCCAGATTTATAGCTGGATTGCTGACGATAGCCCAGCCTCGGCTCGGAAGATGGTGGCCAGTATCCGCCAGCAGGTTTTGGGATTGGCGGACTTCCCGCTGGTGGCGCCGGAGTATGAAGACGTGCCGGGGTGTCGGCGGTTGGTGTTGTTGCCTTATCCGTATGCGGCGTTTTACCGGGTGAATCAGCAGGCGGGCGTAGTGGAGGTGTTGCAGGTGTTGCATACGGCGCGGCAGTGGCCGGCTTTGTGATGCAATTTCACCGAGTTGTCTAAACCCTGAGCGAGGGGCGACGGATGAAGTAAATATCGTCACCCCACCTATTTTTACTGGCTTGAATTTGCCAGCCAATCTTTGAAAACTCTGAGATGGCTTTTCGGACAGTGCAGCGGCGCTGCCGTAGCGTGGCGGGTATGGTGGATTCATCGCCAAATACGGAAGGGAGCAGTGTATCGAGCTTTACTGCGCGTGTTGCTCCATTATTAATCCATCCGCAAAGCCTTTGATGGATAAGTACCGCTGCGTCGGAACGCAAGCCGCGAACCTCGTTCAGATCAATGTGCACGAATGCACTACGTTTGTTCACGATGATAGATGTCAGTCGAGGGTTGAGACATATCCTTGGGTTGTGAGTGGTTTTCTCTGGAATCCACGAGAGTAACTGGTAGCTACTTCGGCGAGATCCTTCATGCGCGAATATGGTAACTGCACTCAGTCGTTCGATACTGGAGCGGATGGTGCGATAGCCCGCATTTTCTGCATATCCTATCAGTCTGGCTAAATCTCGATATTCCGTGAACACTGCTATAACATCCTGCGTTACGGCGTCGCCTTGTCGCTCCATATCGGTAAGAAGCTGATATCCATGCGATTCTTTGTCTACAGCCTTTATAAAGCATCCTTGGGGGCCGTTCAGTGCGATTATTGCTTGTAACACGCGAAGGTCATCAGCACCCAGCAATTCTGGAGAGATGAAACGTATGTGACCGTTTTTCATGGTGTGCGTGGCGCCCAACATTTGCTTTTTGCGCAACCCTTTACTGAGACTGCGGAAGAGGCCTGTGGTTAAACAGATGGCAGGGTCGTGTCGGGCGAAATGAACAACGTCGAGGTTGCTCATTTCGCACCCTCAGCTTTCCCCGCAATAAATGCATCGATATCGGTTGCCCGCCAGAGCGGACGTTTTCCGGTCAGGAAGCCCTTTGGGATTTGACCAAGAGCAGCCATTTTTTCAACTGATCGACGGCAGCACTTGAAAATGCCGGCTACTTCGTGGATGGTAAGCAGGGGTGCAACAGTAGGGATTTTTTCTAACATTTCAGGGCTCCTTAAAGGTTTGGTCCCTGTATAGGTACAACCCTTTAGCAGCCCTTTATTCCTGTGTTATTCTGTGCGCTGCTGTGCATTTTTTTGCGCAGTAGTGGACGCTTATATTTTCAATAAATCAGTTATTTATCGGATTTCTCGTTTGCAATCAGCTGGTTGTGAATGCAGTAGTTTTGGCGCTTAAAATCCCTCGTCTTAGCGGCCGCACCGGTTCCGGCACCAATTTTCCTTAGATAAAATCAACCTGTTATATCAAAACTTTGATCCGTCCCTTTGCTTCGCCCGGAATTCTCAACGTCAAATTACCGACAATGGGTTTTGTTGCACAAATCAGC
>CALMFQ010000053.1 GCA_937863215.1 uncultured Pseudomonadota bacterium | reverse complement strand
ACGGCGCCCAGAAATACGGATGGGCATAGGCCAGCCCAGGCTGTTCCGCGCTGTGGCTGGTGCGTAGCTGGTCGCGCGCCTGCTGCAGCGCATTCAGGCTGTCGCTGCCGTTGCGCATGTTGCGGAACATCTGCGTCATCATCTGCTGTGTTGCCGCGCTATCGACACTCCAGTGGCTGACCACCAGTCCCTGCGCGCCGGCGTACATGAAGGCGCGCGTCAATCCGGCAAAGCCTTCGCCACTGCTCACGCCGTGGCTCTCGCCCGCAGTGTTGCAGGCCGACAGCACTACCAGCCGCGCGTTCAGATGCATCGATTCGATGATTTCGCTCATCGTCAGCAGCCCGTCTTCGCCTTCCAGCTTGCCGGCCAGCGACAATACCAGTGCCGGTTGTGCCAGCGCTGCGGTGTCGGTCACGCCGTTGCCGTCGTCGATGACGCGGGCGTTACCGGCCTTGCCATTCTGGCCAACTTGCTGTTTCAGCTGCAGATATTCGTCTCCCAGCAGGCCGTGGGTGGCAAAGTGCAGGTAGCGGGTATGCTGCAGATCGAGCGTCTTCAGCGTGTGCTCCTGTGCCCGTTCGTGCAGATACACTTCGCTGCGCTTGCCGACGATTGCGGCAATCTCGCGCGCCTCGTCGGCGGTTTCCGGCAGCGGCGGAATGCTGAACCCGGCAACGCTGCGCACTGCCGGCTTGCCGCTGGCGTTATCCGGTGGAGCGTCGAATGCCGGGTCGGCAAACGATACCAGCTCCTGTTCGAAACCGGCCGGTTCGCGCCGGTACAGGCGCAACGACGCCAGCGCCGCCAGGCTCGGCAGATAGGCGAAGCGGTAGCGCTGGCCCAGATAGGGCAGGCTGGCGTATTCGTCGAGCGGGTGCGGCGCGTGTTGGCGCGCCTCGGCAAAATTGCGCTGGTCGTCGCTGTTCCAGCGGCTGATCAGCATTTCCAGCGGCAGGGTGTGGATCGGCCCGTCGCCTACCAGCAACAGCTTGCGCCCCGGCTGCAGCAGCGGTTCGATCGGCGCGAACAGCTCCCGGTACAGCTGGTGCAGCAGTGCCGGGTCGAGCCGGGCGAGCGATTGCGCCGTGCCATCGGTTTCGGCCTCGATCCGGCGCAGCGCGGCGATCTGCTGTGCCAGCTCCTGTCGCGCCAGCGGCACCAGCTGCAGCTGGAAACGGCCAGGCTCGACCACGAAAATCGCCACTTGCTGCGGCAGCAGGTAATAGCTGATCAGTGTTTCGTTGCCGCGCAGCAGCTGCTTTTGCAGCATGTCGGCAGTTACCGGGCGCGGCTGCGTCAGCTCCATATAGCGCGGATAGCCGGCCCACAGCTGGCTTTCGGTTTCGTTCAGCGCTTGTTCCTGCGCCTGTTGTTCCGCCTTGAGCCGGGCCCGATTGGCTGCAAGACGCTCGGCAATCAGCGGGTCGGCCATCGGGCGGTCGCTACCGTCGGCATCGTCTTCGCCGCTGCCGCTGAGCTCGATGCGCGCCCGGCGTGTTTCGGCAAGGCGGTTTTTCTGCTCTTGCTGGCGCTGGACCAATTGCTGGAATGCCTTGTCGTCGGCCAGTTGCTTCACGTCCAGCTGGCGCAGCATCTCGGTGAACAGCCGGCTTTGCGTGGTCGAGACAATCGCCAGTGCTTCACGGTCGTAGCCGGCGTCCGGCTGTTGCCGATGCAGCGCCGCCAGCAGGCCCACCAACTCTTGATAAAACCGGTTGAAACGGCCGATGTAGCTTTCGCGGCTGGCATCGTCGATGCCGCGCGTCTGCACGAACAGCCGGTCAACTGCGGCAAGCGATTGCCGGTACAGCGTCAGTGCCTCCTGACGCCTGCCTGCCTTGAGCAAGGCCTGGGCATACGCATGGGTGGCCGTCGCCAGCAAGTCAAGCGAGCCGGAATGTCGCGCTGCCTCGATCGCTTCGCGCATCTGCCGGTCGGCTGCGGCGTGGTCGCCCAGCGCCGCCTGTGCCATTGCCAGCCCCCATAGCGCACGGCTGGTATCGCGGTCGTTCGGCCCGAGCGTCTGGCGTGCCTGCGGAATCGCCGCCTGCAGCAGCGGCACGGCTTCGCTGTAGCGTTGTTGCTGCAGCAGCGACCAGG
>CALMFQ010000052.1 GCA_937863215.1 uncultured Pseudomonadota bacterium | reverse complement strand
TGCGAGGTGTACTGCCCCACCGCGAGAAAACTGCCGGCGTTCATCGCACCGGCAATGAACGCCAGCGACAGCCCGAGATGGCGGTTGCCGCGGCTCTGGCGCTCGTGGCCGGTCAGTTCGCGCAGATAAGCGACGGGCATGCGGATCAATCCTGAGCCGGGCGCAGGCTTTTTTCCTGCCGGTAGACACCGGGCGTGACCCCGGTCCATTTCTTGAATGCCCGATGGAACGCACTCGGCTCGGAGAAGCCCAACTGCAGCGCGATTTCGTCGATGGACAGCTCCGGCCGGGAGAGGAAATACACCGCGGTATCGCGACGCAGATTATCCTTGATCTGCTGGTACGAGCTGCCCTCGTCCTTCAGCCGGCGCCGTAACGTCTGCGGTGTCAGCAGCAGCTCCGCTGCCACCTGCTCGAATTCCGGATAATCGGAACGCTGGCGCAACAGCGCGCGGATGCGTCCGGTCAGGCTGTCGTCGTTCTTCGGCTTTACCAGCAGATCGGCCGGCGAAGTCTTGAGAAACGCCTTCAGCGTGTGCTCGTTCTGGATTACCGGCAGATCGAGGTAACTGAGCGGAAAGCTGATGGCAGTGCGCGGCGCATCGAAACGCGTTTGCCGGGCGTAGAACATACGCCGGTACTCAGCAGTATGCGCCGGTTCGGGATAGGCGAATTCGGCATCGACGATCGGAATCCGTTTACCCACCAGCCAGCAGGCAAAACCGTGCCAGATCACCAGCCAGCATTCGGTGAGGAAATGATCCGGATCGTCCATGCGCCGGTTTTCGAAATGCAGCACCGCGCGGTCGGTTTCGCGTGTCAGACTGACGTGAAACGCATCGGTCATCAGGTCGTAGTAGAACATGCCGCGATACAGCGCACGCCGCAGCGAGCCGCAATGGATCGCGGTGTAGCACATCATCGCGAAGGTGCCGAGCTTGCTGGCCTCGTTGGGGCAGAAACCGAGAAATTCGTCGCGCATCATCAGCCACAGCGTCTGGATGAAGGCAACGAACTGCTCGGTGGATACCAGCGCCTGCGGCACTTGCAGCAGATCGGGCGCAATGCCGGCGCGTTCCAGCACCATTTCGACATCGACACCGGCGGCAAACGCGTGGCGCAATGCGGCGACCACGAACTTGACCGGGATCGTGTGCTTGCGGCTTTCCGGTATCCGGCTTGCTGATTCTGCCACGTCAGTGCATCAATGATTTGAATCAACTGATTTTATCAGATGCGGCCTGACCAATCCTGCCAAACAGTTTGAGCGTTGCGGTCATTGGCGTTGGCGGAGCGAAAAAATAAGCTGACTGTGGGTCAAGAATCTGACGGATGGAGACAAAAATGGAACGCTCGCATTTCGAACAGGAACACAACATCTTCCGCGACAGCTTGCGCGAATTCCTGCAGCGCGAAGTGGTACCGCATCAGGATGCATGGGAAGAAGCCGGCATTGTTGATCGCGAAGCCTGGCGCAAAGCCGGCGAAGCCGGTTTCCTCGTGACCTGGGCCGACGAGAAATACGGCGGCGCGGGCGCCAAGGACTTCCGCTACGACCAGATCATTGCCGAAGAGCTGGCCTACATCAACGAGCCGGGCTTCATTCTGCCACTGCACTCGTCGCTGTGCGCGCCTTATCTGGACAGTTTCGGCAGTCAGGAGCAAAAGGATCGCTGGATGCCCGATATCGTTACCGGCAAGAAAATCATGGCTGTGGCGATGACCGAACCTGGCGCTGGCTCCGATCTGGCCGGCATGCGCAGCCATGCGGAGAAGAAAGACGGCTACTGGCTGCTGAATGGTTCGAAGATCTACATTTCCAACGGCATTCTCGCCGATCTGGTGATCGTTGCCGCCAAGACCAACCCGGCCAATCCGCACGCGATGACGCTGTTCATGCTCGAAGCCGGCATGGCGGGTTTCGAGCGCGGCCGCAATCTGAAAAAACTCGGCATGAAATCGCAGGATACCGCCGAACTGTTTTTCAACGACGTCAAAGTGCCGGAGGCCAATATTCTCGGCCAGGCCGATTCCGGTTTCTATTACCTGATGCAGATGCTGGCACAGGAGCGGCTGACCAACGCCTGCTGCGCCATTGCCGGCGCCAAGGCCGCCTACGACGTAACCAAGGCTTACGTGCTGGAGCGCAAAGCCTTTGGTCGGGAAATTGCCAAGTTCCAGAACACCCGCTTCAAAATGGCGGAAATGAAAACCGAGATCGACATCGGTCAGGTATTTGTCGACCGTTGCGTGATGGATCACAACGCCGGCAAGCTGCAAGACGATATCGCCGCCGAAGCCAAGCTATGGACCACCGAACTGCTGTGCAAGGTGGTTGACCAATGCGTGCAGCTGCATGGCGGTGCCGGCTACATGTGGGAATACCCGATCACCCGCATGTACGCCAACGCCCGCATCCAGCGCATTTTTGCCGGCACCAGCGAAATCATGAAAGAAATCATCGGCCGCGCCAACGGTTTTGCCTGAACACCGGGCGCTGTTGATACAGGTTTGTTTTTACAAACGCCGGCCGGAGCGGCTAAATTGGTGGGATAGTCCATCTGACCCTCAAGGAGTCCACCATGCGTATCGCCAACAACGTCACCGACCTGATCGGCAACACACCGCTGGTCAAGCTGAATCGCGTGACCGAGGGCTGCGTTGCCACCGTTGCCGCCAAGCTGGAATTCTTCAATCCGGCGCATAGCGTGAAAGACCGTATCGGCGCGGCAATGATCGAAGCGGCCGAACAGGCCGGACGGATCAACAAGGATACGGTGATCGTCGAACCGACCTCGGGCAACACCGGCATCGCGCTGGCAATGGTATGCGCCGCCAAGGGTTACAAGTGCATCCTCACCATGCCGGAAACCATGTCCAAGGAACGCCGCATGCTGCTGCGCGCCTACGGTGCCGATCTGATGCTGACACCGGGCCCGGACGGCATGGTCGGCGCGATCCGCAAGGCAGAGGAAATCGTCGCCACCAATCCGCAGAAATACTTCATGCCGCAGCAGTTCGAAAACCCGGCCAACCCGGAAATCCACCGCAAGACTACTGCCGAGGAAATCTGGAACGATACCGACGGCAGAGTGGATTTCCTGGTAGCCGGCATCGGTACCGGCGGCACCATTACCGGTGTGGCCGAAGCAATCAAGGCGCGCAAGCCGGAGTTCAAGGCCATCGCGGTAGAGCCGGAAGCATCGCCGGTATTGTCCGGCGGCCAGAAAGGCCCGCACCCGATCCAGGGCATCGGCGCCGGTTTTATTCCCGGAGTACTGAACACCGAATGTTACGACGAAGTAATCCGGGTCAAGAACGACGATGCGTTCGAGTTCGCACGCCGGATGGCACGCGAGGAAGGCCTGCTGGTCGGCATCTCGTCCGGTGCCGCAGTCTGGTCGGCGCTACAGGTAGCCAAGCGGGCGGAAAATGCCGGCAAGCTGATTGTCGTTGTCATTCCCTCGTTCGGTGAGCGCTATCTCTCGACCGCGTTGTTCGCCAATCTCGGAGAGTAAACCCCAGCATGAGCGGCCCGTTGCACGGACTGAAAGTCCTCGATTTTTCCACCCTGCTGCCCGGGCCGTTCGCCACACTGTATCTGGCCGACCTCGGGGCCGAAGTATTGCGTATCGAATCGCCCACCCGCCCCGATCTGGTGCGCATGATCCCGCCGTACGCCGGCGATGTATCGACCGCGCACGCCTACCTCAACCGTAACAAGCGCTCGCTGGCGCTGGATCTGAAACAGCCGGAATCGGTCGCCATCGTCCACCGGCTGATCGAGCGCTACGACATCGTCGTCGACCAGTTCCGCCCCGGCGTGATGGATCGGCTCGGCATCGGCTACCAGGCATTGAGCGAACTGAATCCGCGCCTGATCTATTGCGCCATCACCGGTTATGGCCAGAGCGGCCCGCTGAGGGATCGCGCCGGCCACGATATCAACTATCTGGCATTGGCCGGCTGCGCCAGCTATACCGGCCGGCGCGAGTCCGGGCCGCTGCCGCTGGGGCTGCAGGTAGCGGACATTGCCGGCGGCTCGCTGCACGCGGTGATCGGCATTCTGGCCGCGGTGGTGCAGCGCCAGGCAAGCGGCCGCGGCCAGCTGGTCGATATCGGCATGACCGACTGCGCGTTTGCCCTGAATGCGATGGCCGGGGCCGCAGCGCTGGCCGGTGGCGTGGATGCGCAACCGGAAGCCACGCTGCTGAACGGCGGTAGCTTTTACGATTATTACCGGACTGCCGATGACCGCTATCTGGCGGTCGGCAGCCTGGAGCCGCAATTCATGCAGGCACTGGCGCAGGCCATTGGCCAGCCGCAGATCGCCGGCCTCGGGCTGGCGCAGGATGCCGCAACCCAGGCGCAGTTGAAGCAGACACTGCGCGATGCGTTGAGCCGGAAAACACTGGCAGAATGGCAGACGGTTTTTGCCGGCGTCGATGCCTGCGTCGAGCCGGTACTGAGTCTGTCGGAAGCAGCGCTACAGCCGCACGCACAGGCACGCAACTGGGTGGTGCAAGTACCTGTGCCGGGCGGCAGCAGCCAGGCACAAACGGCCTGCCCGCTCAAGTTCTCGGCGGCAGACCTGCAATACCGCAACACCGGCGGCCCGGTGGGCGAACATACGCAACAGGTGCTGGCGGAGCTGGCCGCTATCACACAATAGATGCGCAGCGCACCGGGGCAGTTTCAGTCAACCGGCATGTTTATTGCTTGATGATTTATTGCTGCAATATTCAACACATACACTGAAAGCCATGCAGCATGCATCCCGGCCAGCGCGAGCCAGATTCGGCGCAGCTGCCAGGGCCGCAAAACAAATGCCATTTGACTAAACAAGTAACACATACACAACAAAAAATATGTAAAATACATACAGATGACAAATGACACTTGGCGCCGTACGGCAAACCCGGACAACGCCTGCCTGACAATGCCGGAATCAGCCGCACGCCGCGCAAAACCGCTCGGCGGACAACAAGCGGAGAGCAACTCGGCAGCCACCGGAATACGCATTGCGGATGCATGTCGCCATCCGGTCAATACAGAATTTAGGAGCTTTTAAGGATATGAAGATGATCCCTTCCATGATTAGCGATGCCCTGTTCGCACGCGGCATGGGCACCCTGATGCGCGGCGCCGGCTATGTCACCCGTTTCCTGCCCTTGCCGCAGCCGACGCTGCTGGTCGGCCCGGGTTCGAGCGCGCGTCTGGGCCAGGCTGTTGCCGGTTTCGGCCACACCAAGCTGCTGATAGTGACCGACAGCATCATCGCCAAGCTCGGCCTGCTGAACGCGCTGACCGATGCGCTCAGCGCCGGCGGCGCGGAATATGTGATTTTTGACGAAATCACCCCGGATGCGCCGATTCCGCTGATCGAGCGCGGCATTGCCTGTTACGAAGAGAACAACTGCGACGCGATCATTACCGTCGGCGGCGGCCCGACGATGGACGCGGCCAAGGCAATCGCCCTGGCGGTAGCCAACCAGAAACCGGTAGAGAAGCTCGCCGGCTACCTGCGCGGACTGCGCAATCCGGTACGCATCTACGCGGTGCCGACCACCGCCGGCACCGGCTCGGAAGTCACCATTGCCGCGGTGATTTCCAACCCGGCCACGCACAAGAAGCTGGTCATGGTCGATCCGCGTCTGGTACCCAAAATGGCAGCGCTCGACCCGCTGTTGATGACCGGCCTGCCGCCGCAAGTGACCGCAGCAACCGGCATCGACGCGCTGACCCATGCGGTCGAGGCGTTCGTCGGCAACTGGTCGAGCCCGCAGTCGGACGGCTTGGCGCTGTCGGCCGTCGGCCTGATTTTTGACAATCTGCGCAAGGCATATCAGGACGGCAAAAATCTGGAAGCGCGCGAAAACATGGCACTGGCCTCGACCTACGCCGGCCTCGCCTTTACCCGCGCCAACGTCGGCTATGTTCATGCAATCGCACACCAGTTTGGCGGCAAGTATCACACCCCGCACGGCCTTGCCAACGCGATCATGCTGCCGCACGTGCTTAAATTCTCCCGCCCGGCGATCGAGGATCGGCTGGCCAAGCTGGCCGTCCGTGCCAACCTCGGCAGCCCGAGCGAAGACACTGAGACGCTGGCACAGAAATTCCTCGATGCGGTCGATCAGCTGAACCAGGATCTGGGCATTCCGACCACGCTCGAAGCGCTGCGCGAAGAAGATATCCCGGAACTGGCTGCCGGCGCTTGCCGCGAGGCTCACGTTGACATGATTTACCCGGTACCGCGCTACATGACCCAGGCCATCTGCGAAGACATCATTCGTCAGGTTCTCCCGCAAACCGCCGACGAGCCAGAGAAAAAGACTACACGCCGGCGCAAGGCTACCGCCTAGGCCGACTGACGGTGCCCCGCCTGATGCGCGGAGCACAAGCTCCGCTGCGGCTGCTCCCGGAGGACACGGTGGACGGCAGGCATAAGGGCATACAGGCGGCGCCGCAAGGTTTATAAAGAGTTAATTAACTACATTTCGAGTAAGCGACATGAAAAAGGTTGTTGGGATCACCCTCGGTTCATCCAAGAAAGATTTCGAATTCAACACCGAATTCCTCGGTCAGGAATATTCGGTCAAACGCCTCGGCACCGACGGCGATACCGCCAAGGCCTGGGAATTGATGCGCCGCTATCAGGCACGCGCTGACGTCATCGGCCTGGGCGAAGTCGACGATCATTACCGCATCGGTACGCGCACCATGGAAAACAAGACCACGCGCGAACTGATGCACGTGGTGACGCGCGTGCCGGCCACCACTGGCGCGGCGCTGCGGCGTCTGCTGCAGGTGCGTGCACTGCACCACGTGCAGAAGGAACTGGGCAACTACTTCAACAATAATCTGGTGCTGTTCCTCTCCGGCATGCGCAACTACGACCTCGCGGTTGCAATGTCGGAATACACCAAAAACCTCACGTTCGCCGATCCGGTATTTCAGACCGGTTCGCTGCTGATGCTGAACTCGATCAGCCAGCTGGAACTGTACGCACGTGGCAGCGAACTACTGCTCAACAGCATGCCGGGCCAGATTCTCGGCAATGCGCTGAGCATGCTGAAGAACAAGCGTGTCGCCGCCGAAGTGGCCAACTCGCACGTGATCGTCGGCACCTTTGCCGAAATCAAGGCAGTGGCGAACTCGAAGAATCTCAAGGGCAAGACACTGATCACCTCGGCGATCGACGACGATCGTCTCGAGTTCTTCAAGCAGCACGAAGTCAATCTGGTGATCGACGTATCGCCGAAGCTGTTCGACAAAGTGTGCGGCAGCTACATCCTGGAAGCGATGATCCTCGCCAAGCTGGATAAGGATCCACACGAAATTTCCGACGATGATCTGCACGAAATCATTACCGAGCTCGATATCAAGCCGCGCCTGCTCTACCCGACTGGGAAGTTCCGCAACATCCGTCGTTTCGCGTTCGTGATTCACCCGCTGAGCCAGGAGTTCATCAAGAAAGGCACCCCGCTGCCCAAGTACACCCCGGCATTCATCATGGACCGGGT
>CALMFQ010000051.1 GCA_937863215.1 uncultured Pseudomonadota bacterium | reverse complement strand
AGGGATGAGATCTACGTGAACAGCGACAGCCCGCTCCACATCACGAAACGCAGCACATCTTCCTTTACGCTGCGTCCGGCACCGCCCCTTCCCGGTATCGATCTGTCTTCACATCAATCCGAACAGGATGAGAACAGTCAGAAGCTGCCGGCCTTCAGGCAGGGCACAAAACCGAATCGCCTGGAAATGCGGAATGTATTGCTACAGCTGCCAAATTTTGCGTGGGAATACACCGATGCGTCCATTGGGCGTGCCTACGGCATATCGCGATCGACGGTCAGTCGCTACCGCGCGATCCTGGGACACCCAATCGGTACCATCCATGCAGCCTTGGGTACGCAGCAGTCAGCTCCACCACTTCCAGCTCAGGACCCTGAACCGGCACACAAGGAAGAGATCAGGCCCGTCGTGGTGCTGCCTCCCGCGCCCACGCTGGAGGATTTTATGCGCGCCGAATCCGCCCCGCTTCCGGGCGCACCGAAGCCCGCCAGCCTGCCTGTCCGCACGCGCAAGCAGGCCACCAAAGACCGCATAGTCGAACTGGCTAACGGTATGGCGCTCGCCCTGCAGAATGAGATGTGGTCCGAGCTGGCCGAATACCTCGCCGAATATACGGAACTGCTTGGCTTGCTAGCTCCTGATGTGATGTTGCCATAGGCGTCCGTGCCGGCTACGACAAGTGAATGACGATCTGATATTTGCCGAAGTGGAGGCGCCCGATCACCTTGAGTGGCACCAGGGCGGGCGCCTTCCTACTTCCGGGCGTGTCATCCAATTCGGCGACACGCTCGGAACGCCCTGGTGGGTTCACTGCCCTGTACCGGAAACTGAGCCGGCAGATTCGTTTTCGCGGCTGGTCTACCATCGAGATCTGGTGGGTCGCATGGCCGAATTATTTCTGGAACGGTACGGACAACCACGAGGCATCTACTTTGCCGCCCTCTGGCACGATGCCCAACCGGTCCTGTCAGTTCGGTTTACCGCAGACCATATCCCTTACCAAAATGCACCAAAGCAACCAACACCCGCCAGTACCGTGGCGCTGCCAGGACATTCGTCCCGGGACCTATTGTCGCCGTTGTCAGAGGTACCATCCATGGACGATCAATGAAGCGCGCTTCCTTGGGGAATATTCTCGAAAAATCCTGATGGCGCGTCTGCTTAGAAGCGGTAAGCCATGAAGGAATACGGAGAAGGAACTCTGTTGTTCTGTGACTTCACCTTCTGCGGCAAACCTCGTGCCAAATGCATCGAGGTTGTCGAGGAGGGGTCCGGGGCAATTGTCTGCGAAG
>CALMFQ010000050.1 GCA_937863215.1 uncultured Pseudomonadota bacterium | reverse complement strand
TCGACCGGGCGCTGGAAGTCGTGATGGCGTCCTACCGGTTCGGCTGAGCCGGATACAAAAAAAGGGCGCCACGCGGGCGCCCGGTCACGACAGAGGGTCGCCACGCCCGGATACGTCAGGCGCCGGCGCTCTTCCGCTGTTTACTTGCTGATCTTCTTGGCAATCAGGATACCGCTCTTCAGGTAGCCTTCCACTTTCACCTGCGCGCCGTTCAGCGTCGCCGCGGCTACACCGCTGAAGCGGGTCTGGCTGTTCCATTGCACATCGAAAGCCTTGCCGCCGCTGGTAAGGGTGAATTTCAGCGCTGTCGGGTCAACTGCACTGGCAACACCCCGCACCTCGATGCTGGCCGCTTCCGGTGCATCCTTGCAGCTCACCTTGGTGGCAACGACGCCGGTCTTGCCGACATTGCCCGCGGTCTCGACATACAGCCCATTACTCAATGTCGCCGGGCAGTTCGACAGCGTAGCCGACCCTGCATCGACCGGCACGCCACGCACCTTGAAGCTGGACAGGCTGACGTAATCGGTAATCGAGCCATTCAGCGACACCTCGGTAATGAAATCGCTGTCGGCCTTGCGGCGGATTTCCACCTGGCTGGCAACCAGCTCACCGGTATCGGCGTAAGTACCCTTGACGCGAACATAGGCGTCGTTGGCAAGCGTACGATTGGCCGGAACGATGGCGGCATTCTTGGCATTGACCTTGACGCCATTGACTTCGAACGTCTGCGCCGCATTGTCGTATTTGCTGACCACGCCGCCTACCTCGGCAACCACACCCTTGGCTTTCGGCTCGGCGATACGGATATAGCGCGCGCTCAGTGTATTGCCCGACACGCTCGGCCCGAACACCACCACGCGCACACCGTCGGCCAGCTGACGATTGGCCGGAACAATGCTTGCAGTGCTGTAATCGACAATCAGGCTGCCGAGCATGAAAGTTTTACTGCCGGCAGACAGGCTGCTGACCTTACTGCTGACACGCACGAACGACAGTGCGGTTTTCTTCTCGATGCGGCTAGCCTGGATCTGTACCGCGCCGGCAGTATCGGCAACCGGGATACCATGCACCTCAACCGCATCGCTGAGCTGGATGTCAGCCAGCGCGCTGTAGCCGTCATATACGGTAACCGGACCCTTGTTGGCATCGCTGTTGATCAGTACGGTCTGACCGGCCACCACCAGCTTCTGCCCGGCACTATCGACCGACTGTACCAGGCCGATCACTTCGGCCATGACGTGAATCGCCTTGGCTACGCCGTCCTGCGACGTTTCCACTTCCACGCGCTGCCCCAGCTTGACGTCGGCCGGCTCGGTAGTGCCGCCGGACACCTCGCTGTCGGCGGTCGCGTTGCGATCGTCGATATGCACACCATCGACCACCACGCTACCGAAACCGGTTACCGTGCCGGTGGAATAACCCGAGCCACCCGAACCCACCCCGGCACTGGAACCGGATGCGGTATTGTCCGCACTGCCGCCGTTACAGCCCTGCAAGGCAACGGCCGCGCCCAGCGACAGCGCCAGCAATGCGCCATGCAACACATGTTTCTTGTTCATGCTGATTCCTTTCCTTCCGTGGCGGCAGGGGCCCATCCCGCATCCGCGCTGTCATTCATCGGTTGAGTAAAAAAATACACGCCGTAGCGCACCCGCTGCCTGCCGCCGCGCGGCTCGTCGCTGGCACACAGGCGCGTCGCCTCGTCCACCATCGACTGGAAATCCTGCTGCCACAGATCGCGGGCGCGCTGCAGCAACAACTCAACCGAAGCCGGATGCAGATGATCGGCAAACACCGCCTGTTCCAGCATCGGCGCTGTCGGCTGCATCAGGTTGTGCGCGCCGGCGCCGAGATGATCGGCAACGTTCGCCACCAGCATGCTCAAGCGCTCGGCAAAACCGCTCTGCGGCACAAACGCAGAGCCATTCAGCGTCAGCAGTTCGTCCTGCTGCTGCACCAGCCCGAGGCGCAGCAACTCATCCAGAATAGTCCGAGGGTGCAGGTCTTTCGAAATCGACCGCGCCAGCGTGTCGAACGACGGCGCATCGCCGGTACGCTGCAGCGCCAGCGGTGCGCCGGACAGGTCGCGATACTGTGGATCGGTCAGCCAGCGGGTAAATACCTGCGACGCCAGCGACAAATCCGGCAGCGACGGCTGCAGCGCCTGGCCGCGCTGCTTGATTTCCTTGCGATGCACACCGGTAAGCAGCGTCAGCGCCGAATCCGTATCCTTGCGTCCCTGCGTCAGCAACTCGCGTCGCGCTTCGTCGATAAACACATCCTTGAGCACGTGCGCCAGCTGCGGATAGGTCACGCCGTTGGCGAGCATCAGCCGCACCAGCGGCCGCAGCAGCTCGGCGCCCTGCTGCATCAGCGCCTGCGCCGGCATGGCCTGCAAATTCACGGATTCGAGCATGATGTCTCCGGCCGAAGTCATGAGTCATTATTTCCCATTCCCCGGAAAACACAAGGGAATTTTTCACATTTTTTTGTAAATATTGGCTATCGCTTCAGTATCGAGTATGACGACACAGCTCCAGAAACAGGTCCACGCCTTGTGTCAGCTGACGCTGG
>CALMFQ010000049.1 GCA_937863215.1 uncultured Pseudomonadota bacterium | reverse complement strand
AGCCGCTGGATTACAAAGCGGTGCGGCAACTGGCGCTGATCGATGATTTCGACCGAGCGCCCATCGGTGTGCGGCCAGAGGGTGCGGTACGGTTGGTTGGCGACAAGCATGGCAATAATCCGGTAATGCGTGTGAAATACAGCCGCCATTTTGCCAGCTAATTCACTGCATGGCTGCAGACCAATACCATGGCGGTCTGCAGGCCGGCTTGCAGGCCAGGTCCAGAGCGGTCTGCAGGCCAAGGTAAATCGCCGTTTGCCGGCGAAATGGAATAAA
Source organism: uncultured Pseudomonadota bacterium (assembly GCA_937863215.1). Lineage (GTDB taxonomy): Bacteria > Pseudomonadota > Gammaproteobacteria > Burkholderiales > SCOH01 > CALMFQ01. Next base: position 21,730 of record CALMFQ010000049.1, on the reverse strand, counting down.
ATCCCGCCGATGAACGCTCCCGATTTCATCCACCTGCGCATCCATTCCGAATTCTCCATTGCCGACGGCATTGTCCGCATCGACGACGCGGTCGAGCGGGCCAAGTCCGAAGCCATGCCGGCACTGGGAATTTCCGATCTGTCCAACCTGTTCGGCATGGTCAAGTTCTACAAGGCCTGCCGTGGCAACGGCATCAAGCCGATTGTCGGCTGCGATGTCTGGATCGAAAACGAGGCCGACCGCGACAAGCCGTTCCGCGCCTTGCTGATCTGCCGCAACCGCGCCGGCTACGGCCGCTTGTGCGAACTGCTGACCGATGCTTTCCGCACCAACCAGTATCGCGGCCGCGCCGAGCTGAAAAAGGCGTGGCTGGAGCAGGGCGACAACAGCGGCCTGCTGGCCTTGTCCGGCGCGCATCTGGGCGATGTCGGCCTGGCGCTGCAGGCGGGTAATGTCGAGGCGGCGGGCAATCATGCACGCTGGTGGGCGGAGCTGTTTCCCGATGCCTATTACCTGGAGCTGCAACGGGTGGCGCAGCCGGGGGTGGAAAGCTGCGTGCAGGGCATGTTGGCGCTGGCGAGCGGGCTGGGCCTGCCGGTGGTGGCAACGCACCCGATCCAGTTCATGCAGCCGGACGATTTCAAGGCGCACGAAGCGCGGGTGTGTATTTCCGAGGGCTACGTGCTGGCCGACAAACGCCGGCCGAAGAATTTCACCGAGGAACAGCATTTCCTGTCGCGCGAGGCGATGCTGGCCAAGTTCGCCGACATCCCGTCGGCGCTGCAGAACACGGTCGAGATTGCCAAGCGCTGCAATCTGACGGTGCAGCTGGGCAAGAACTTCCTGCCGTTGTTCCCGACACCGGATGGCATGTCGTTGAATGACTTCCTGGTGCTGCGCGCCAGGCAGGGGCTGGAAGAGCGGCTGCTGCAATTGTTCCCGGATGAGGCGACGCGCGACAAGCGTCGCCCGGAGTACGATTCCCGGCTGCAGATCGAAACCGACACCATTATCGCGATGGGCTTCCCCGGTTACTTCCTGATCGTTGCCGACTTCATCAACTGGGCCAAGCATAACGGTTGCCCGGTGGGGCCGGGGCGCGGCTCGGGTGCCGGTTCGCTGGTGGCTTTCTCGCTCGGCATTACCGATATCGACCCGCTGGCCTACGCGCTGCTGTTCGAGCGCTTCCTCAATCCGGAGCGGGTGTCGATGCCCGACTTCGACATCGACTTCTGCCAGGACAACCGCTGGCGCGTGATCGAATATGTGCGTAACCATTACGGTGCGGATGCGGTATCGCAGATTGTCACTTTCGGTACCATGGCGGCCAAGGCGGTGGTGCGCGACGTCGGCCGGGTGCTGGATTTGTCGTACGGCTTTGTCGATGGTATCTCCAAGCTGATTCCGGCCGCGCCGGGCAAGCAGTATTCGCTCGACGATGCAGTGGAAATGGAGCCGCAACTGAAAGAGCGGCTGGAAAACGAGGAAGAAATCCAGGAACTGTGGATCCTGGCGAAAAAGCTCGAAGGCATGACGCGCAACGTCGGCATGCACGCCGGCGGTGTGTTGATCGCACCGGGCAAGATTACCGACTTCTGCCCGCTGTATCAGGCGCAGGGCGAAGACGCCAACCCGGTCAGCCAGTTCGACAAGGACGACGTCGAGCAGGTCGGCCTGGTGAAGTTCGACTTTCTCGGTCTGCGCAACCTGACGATCATCGATCTGGCAGTGCGTTACATCAAGGATCTCGAGCCGAACTTCACCACCGACCTGAACAATATGCCGTTCACCGACCCGGCGGCGTATCAGGTTCTCAAGGATGCCAATACCACCGCGGTATTCCAGCTCGAATCGGAGGGCATGAAACGGCTGCTGGAAAAGCTCAAGCCGGATCGCTTCGAGGACATCATTGCGGTACTGGCGCTGTACCGCCCCGGCCCGCTCGGCTCGGGCATGGTGGACGACTTCATCCTGCGTAAAGCCGGCAAGCAGGCAATCGACTATTTCCACCCCGATCTGACCAAGTGTCTGGAGCCGACCTATGGCGTGATCGTGTATCAGGAACAGGTGATGCAGATCTCGCAGATCATCGGCGGCTATACGCTTGGCGGTGCCGACATGCTGCGCCGGGCGATGGGCAAGAAAAAACCGGAGGAAATGGCCAAACACCGCGCCACGATTGCCGAGGGCGCGGCTAAGCAAGGCTACGACCCGGCGCTGGCCGAGCAGCTGTTCGACCTGATGACCAAGTTCGCCGAATACGGCTTCAACAAGTCGCACACCGCAGCGTATGCGGTGGTGTCGTACCAGACCGCCTGGCTCAAGGCACACCACTGCGCCGCGTTCATGGCGGCGACCATGTCGTCGGAACTGGACAACACCGATCAGCTGCGGGTGTTCTACGAAGACGTGCTGGCGAACAAGCTGAAAATGCTGCCGCCGGACGTGAACCAGAGCTTCTACCGCTTCGTGCCGGTATCGCGCAAGGAAATCCGCTACGCACTCGGTGCGATCAAGGGCACCGGCGAGGCGGCGGTCGAGCATATCGTCGCCGAGCGCGCCAGGAACGGCCCGTTCAAGGATCTGTTCGATTTCTGCAAGCGCACCGACAAGCGCATGGTCAACAAGCGCGTGATCGAGGCCTTGATCCGCGGCGGCGCGTTCGACAGCATCGACGATCATCGCGCCAAACTGCTGGCCAATGTGCAACTGGCGCTGGATCAGGCCGAGCAGATTGCCAGCAACGCCAACCAGGGCGGCTTGTTCGACATGTTCGACGATCTCGCGCCGGCGATTGAAATGGTCGATTGCCGGCGCTGGGACACCATCCAGCGGCTGGCGGAGGAAAAACTGGCAATCGGCTATTACTTGTCCGGCCATCCGTTCGAGGGCTACGCGCCGGAAGTGCGCGGCTTCGTCAAACAGCAGCTGAATCGCCTCGGCACCTCGAAAGAGCTGCAATTGCTGACCGGTGTGGTGTTGGAAGTGCGCGTCAAGCAGACGCAGCGTGGCCGTATGGCCTTCGTCAAGCTTGACGACGCCAGCGGCCAGGTTGAAGTCTCAGTGTTCGCGGAACTGTTCGACGCCTGTCGCAACAAGATCAAGGAAGACTCGCTGCTGGTGATCGAGGCCAAGGTGTCATACGACGATTACAGCGGCGGTAACCGTATCGTTGCCGACAAGGTGCTGGATCTGGCCGAGGCACGCAGCCGCTTTGCCAAAAAGCTGGCGCTGAAGATGAACGGTCAGGCCGACGGCATCAAGCTCAAGGGTTATCTGGAGCCATTCAAGGCCGAAGGCTGCCCGGTGGCGATCGACTACCGCAACGACAATGCGCAATGCGAGCTGATGCTGGGGCCGGAATGGCGGGTGACGCTGCGCAAGGAACTGCTCGATCAGCTCAAGGGCTGGCTCGGCGACGGCGCGGTCAAAGTGCAGTATTGATGGCTGGGGCCGGCGATGGCCGGCCGTGACCACGCTTATTTCTTCATCGCCTGTTTGGCTTTGTCGGCGGTTTGTTCCACCGATTCCCTGGCTTTACCCGCAACTTCGCGGGTTTTTTCCGCCACCGCGCTGGCCGTAGCCTTGGCTTCGTCGGCCACCTTGTTGCCGGTGGCCCTGGCGGCATCCAGTGCTGCCTGGCCGGCAGCCACGGCTGCATCGGCGGCATGGCCGGCGGCCTGTCTGGCCGAATCGACCGCCTGTGTGGCCGATTGTCTGGCTTGCTCCATGGGCTGCGCCTTGTCGGTGGTTTCGGCAAGAGCAAGGCCCGACGAGGCAAATGCCAGCAATACGATCGATGTTTTCATGTTGGTTCCTCTGGGAGCTGGCCGGCGCTGGCCATGGGATGTGGCGATCAAAGAATGTCAAGCACTGCTTCCGGCGGCCGGCCGATTGCGGCCTTGTTGCCGCGAATCACGATCGGCCGCTGGATCAGTCGCGGATGTTCGACCATCGCGGCAATGAGCTGTTCGCGGCTCAAGTCGGGGCGATCCAGTTGCAATGTGCGGTAGTCGTCTTCGTCTTGGCGCATCAGGGCTCGTGGCTCCAGGCCCAGCAGGGTGAGAATCCGTTGCAGCTCGGCGGCCGTGGGCGGAGTTTGCAGGTATTCGACCACTTCGGCTTCGATGCCGCGTTGCTGCAGCAATTCCAGCGTCTGGCGCGATTTGGAACAGCGCGGGTTGTGCAGAATGCGAGTTTTCTCCATGTATGCTCCGGAATGGCTTGAGATTGCGCTTTATGGTGCGATTGGCTAACGTGTGACAGATATTAGCAAAAGGAGTTAAGCATGACTGCAGTTGCGCAATCCGGAATCTGCGCCGAGGCGCGTCCTTACGCCAGTTTTATTGCTTTTGACTGGTGCGACGGCGTCGATGTTCCCGCAGCGCGCCGGGCATTGGCGCAGGTGCCGCTACTGACGCAGACGCTGGCGGCGGAATACCCGCAAGCCGGTTTGTGCAGCGTGGTGGCAATCGGCGCCGCTGCGTGGGAGCAACTGTACGGGCGTAAACCGGCGCAGCTGCAAGGCTTTCCGCAATTCGGCGATACCGTGATCGACCTGCCGGTTAGCGAGTTGGGCGGCTTGCTGCATATCCGCAGCGAGCGCCACGACCTGAATTTCGAACTGGCCAATCGCATTGCCGAACAACTCGGCCCGCTGGTGCGGTGGGGCGAACAGATCGACGGTTTTCGCTATCTCGACAGCCGCGATCTGACCGGTTTCGTTGACGGCACCGAGAACCCGCAAGGTGAGGAACGTGCCGAGGTGGCGCTGGTTGGCGATGAAGACGCCGGATTTGCCGGCGGCAGCTATCTGCACATCCAGCGCTGGCTGCACAATATGCCCGAATGGCGTGCCACGCCGGTGGCCGAACAGGAACAGGTAATCGGCCGCAGCAAGCAGGACGATGTGGAGATGGACGACGAGGTCAAGCCGCCAACCGCACACATTGCCCGCGTGGTGATCGAGGAGGACGGTGCAGAGCTGGAAATCCTGCGCCAGAGCATGCCTTACGGCCGGCTGGGCGAAATGGGGCTGATGTTTGCCTCGTATGCGCGCAGTCCGCAGCCGTTTACCCGTATGCTGGCGATGATGTTCCGCCGCGACGCCGCAGGTCACTACGATCATCTGCTCAACTACAGCCGGCCGCTAACCGGTGCCGCGCTGTTTGCGCCGAGCGTCGATTTTCTCACCCGCATGGCCGGCTGATGGCCAAGGCAAAAACAGTTTACAGCTGCAGCGAATGCGGGGCAGTTTCGCCCAAGTGGCAAGGCCAGTGCCCCGGTTGCGGCCAGTGGAACACGCTGGTCGAGTCGATTCAGGACAATACCCCGAGCCGCTTCAAGGGCCTGGCCAATGCCAGCGTGGTGCAGTCGCTGGCGCAGGTCGAGGCAGAGGAGGCGCCGCGCACCGGCACCGGTATCGATGAACTGGATCGGGTGCTGGGCGGTGGCATCGTGCGCGGTGCCGTGGTGTTGATCGGCGGCGATCCCGGTATCGGCAAATCGACGCTGCTGTTGCAGGCGCTGGCCAATCTCGGCCAGCAGCACAAGGTGCTGTACGTCAGCGGCGAAGAGTCGGCACAGCAGATCGCACTGCGCGGCACGCGGCTGGCAATCGACCCGCGACCGATCCGGCTGCTGGCGGAAATCAGCGTCGAGAAGATTCTCGCCACTTTGCAGCAGGAGCAGCCTGATGTCGCGGTGATCGATTCGATCCAGACGGTGTACACCGAGCAGTTGCAATCGGCGCCCGGCAGCGTGGCACAGGTGCGCGAATGTGCGGCGCAGCTGACGCGTTACGCCAAAAGCCACGGCACCAGCCTGATCCTGGTCGGGCATGTGACCAAGGAAGGTGCGTTGGCCGGCCCACGTGTGCTGGAGCATATCGTCGATACCGTGTTGTATTTCGAAGGCGACACCCATTCGAGTTTCCGCCTGATCCGTGCGATCAAGAACCGCTTTGGTGCCGTCAACGAGCTGGGCGTGTTCGCGATGACCGACAAGGGCTTGCGCGGCGTGTCCAACCCGTCGGCGCTGTTCCTGTCGCATCACACCACCGAAGTGCCCGGTTCGTGTGTGCTGGTGACACAGGAAGGCACGCGGCCGCTGCTGGTGGAGATCCAGGCCTTGCTCGACGATGCGCATGCACCGAATCCGAAACGCCTGTCGGTCGGGCTGGAGCAGAACCGGCTGGCGATGCTGCTGGCGGTGTTGCATCGCCATGCCGGCATCGCCTGTTTCGATCAGGATGTATTCATCAACGCGGTCGGCGGGGTCAAGATCGCCGAGCCGGGCGCCGATCTGGCGGTGCTGCTGGCAATTGCCTCGTCATTGCGCAACCGTGCCTTGCCGAAAAAACTGGTGGTATTCGGCGAAGTCGGCCTGACCGGCGAAGTACGGCCAGTGCAGCGCGGCCAGGAGCGCCTGAAAGAAGCGGCCAAACTCGGCTTTGAGCGCGCCATCGTGCCCAAGGCGAATCAGCCGAAGCAGGCAATCGACGGTATCGAGGTGATAGCGGTCGAGCGGCTGGAGCAGGCTCTCGACCGGTGCTGGGAGTGAGCAGGCCATGTTGGCGATCCAGAATGCAATGATTTTCGGGTATATCCATCCATGAGCAAAAAAATATATCGGCTATCCATCGCCTTGCTGTTATCCGCCTGTGCGGGAGCAGCACAGGCCGGCGTGTTCAAGTGCACGCGCGCCGACGGCAAGACTGCGTTCCAGGATCAGCCCTGTGCCGCGAACGAAAGCAGCAAGGTAATCAACATCCCGTCGGCGGCGCAACGCGAAAGCACCGATCCGCTGATGGCGGCGGCAATCGTTTATGGTGTCAACGCCAGCCTTGAGCATATGCAGTCGTGGTGCGGCGGCGTCGATCCGGCGACGCTGGGCCCGATCGAAATGGCGCGCCAGGACTGGAAACGCAAGCATGCGGCGCTGCTGGACAAGACCAATGCCATCCTGCAGATGCGCCTGAGCGGCGACGAACGCGCGCGCCTGGCAAGCCAGATGCGCCAGGAAGGGCTCAATATCACGCGCAGGTTGTCGGCCGCAGCGCACGAAGACAAGCTGCAGTGGTGCATGACTGCGCCGGTGACGATAGCGTCGCCGCAAATGGATTTGCTGGCCCGGCCGATCCTGACCAAGACCATCATGGGGGCACGCTGATGACCTGGTTCAAGCGACAGGGGAGTGGCCTGCAGCGCTATTCGATGCGCGCAGCCGGTACGGCCTGCGTGGCGCTGGTGCTGTGTTCCACGCTACAGGCGGGCGTTTTCCGTTGCAGCAAGGCGGACGGTACCCAAGTATTTCAGGATAGCCCGTGTGAAGTAGCCGGGACATCCAGAACCCGGCCCAGACCGCCGGACCGCACCGCCAGCCCGGTGCTGCAGGCGGCGATCAAGGTGCAGGGTACTGCAGCCGGCATCGAGCAGATGCAGCGCTGGTGCGCGCGCGAAGATTACCCTTCGGCGCTGGCAATCAGCGAGGCGCGGCGCGGCTGGACCAGCAAACACGCAACGTTGCTGCAACAGGCGGCGCAAACGATCCAGGCTCGTCTGTCGCGTGACGAGCGGCGCGAGGTTGCATCGCAGGTCAAGGCTGTCGGCGAGGCCGAGGTGCAGAAACTGGCCGGTGCAGCGCGGGAGGAGCGGCAATTGTGGTGTCACGCAGCGGCGGCACGCATCGCTGCGCCGGAAATGGATCTGCTGGCGCAGCCGAAGCTGCTCGAAGCGCTTGGCAACCCGCGCTGACAGGCCGGCAACGCGCCGTGTGCGAGTCCCTCAATTGGTGCGCATCAATTTGCGATAGTCGATTTCGTTCAGCTCGAAGCAGTCGGCGGGCAGGTCTTCCGATGCCGCATCGACCACTACCTTGACGTAACGCCCGACTTTTTTCCAGATCGATACCGACAGGCGCTGGGCGAAGGCTTCTTCGCTCGAATCGTCGGCGAACTCGGCTTCGGCGCACACCTGCAGCAGGAACACACGATTGCGCTCGGTCCGGCTGATCCAGTGCGGCCGTGTCCAGGCTTCACGGATCGCGGCCAGCGCCTTGTCCAGTTCGGATTGGCCCAGTGGCGAGATGGAAATGTGAACGCGGTAAAAACGTTTCATGTTCTGATTCGTTGCCGCAAATGTTCGGGGAATCTTTTTTGTACCAGATGCGCCGGCTGAATTCAAGCACGCTGACGGCGCGCAGTAACAAAAAGGGCCGTTTCCGGCCCTTTATTTGCAACACTCGAACAGCTGTATTTACTGTTCGATTTTTGCCTTGCCACGCAGATCGGCCATCAGCTTTTCCAGCTTCTTGCGTTGCAGGAATTCGGAAATCTGCGGCTTGATTTCGTCGAAAGCCGGTACCTTGGCGCTACGCACGTCGTCCAGCTTGATCACATGGAAACCGAAGTCGGACTGTACCGGTTCCTTGGTCATCTGGCCTTTTTCCAGTTTTGTCATGGCTTCGGAGAACGGTTTGACGAAGTTGGCCGGTGCATTCCAGCCCAGCTCGCCACCCTTGGCCTTGCTGCCCGGGTCCTGCGAATATTTTTCCGCCAGCTTGTCGAATTTGGCGCCTTTTTTCAGCTGCTCGATCACATCCTTGGCGGTTTTTTCGTCTTTCACCAGAATGTGGCGGACGTTGTACTCCTTGTCCGACTGGGTTGACTTGAATTTGTCGTATTCAGCCTTGATGTCGGTATCGGCAATCGGGTTGTTCTTCATGAAATCCTGCACATAGGCGCGGAACAGGATCGACTGGCGTGCCATTTCGATTTCGGATTGCACTTCAGGGTTCTTGTCCAGGCCTTTTTTTGCCGCTTCCTGTTCCACGATCGCGCCGGTAATCAGGCTGTCCTTGATCGCATTGCGCAGTTCCGGGCTGTCTTTCTGGCCACGTGTCGCCAGGGCTTTCAGCTGGGTATCCATTTTTGCCTGGGGGATCGCCACGCCGTTAACGGTGGCGACATTCTGGGCATGAGCTGCCATGGCCACCGAAGCGGTCAGCAATACAGCAAGCAAGCGGGAGGTCTTGTTCATGTGTCGTCCTAATATCTTCAAAAATCTACACTTCTTCGGGGGTATATGCCTGAATGCTCAGGGCATGAATCTTTTGCTGCATCAGTTCACCCAGCGCATCATAGACCAGCCGGTGGCGCTGCAGGCGTGATTTTCCGGCGAATAGCGCTGCGACGATGGTCAGCCAGTAATGGCCGCCGCCGCCCTTCGCGCCTTCATGGCCGGCGTGCTGCGCCGAGTCGTCGTGGATTTCCAGCTGCAGCGGCTGCAATGTCTGCAGGCGTTCGCGCATGGTGTCGATGGTGGTCATGCGGGCAAAACCTTCTTGAACGGCTTGATGACTACTTCGGCGAACACGCCTTCAGTCACGTAAGGGTCGGCATCGGCCCACGCGGTTGCCGCTTCCAGCGAATCGAATTCGGCAACGATCAGGCTGCCGGAAAAGCCGGCCGGGCCGGGATCGTTGCTGTCGATGGCGGGGAACGGGCCAGCCAGCAGCAGGCGACCTTCCTGTTGCAGCGCCTCAAGCCGCTGCAGATGCTGCGGACGTACCGCCAGCCGCTGTTGCAGGCTGTTGGCCGAATCGGTGCCGATAATGGTGTAGAACATCAGTTATCCTTCTGCTGCGGCGTGTCGTCGATGTATTTCGCCAGCAGCATGCCTTGCAGCAATACAAATGCCAGCATCAGGCCGATGCCGCCGAAAACCTTGAATTTGACCCAGGTGGCTTCGCTGAAATTGAATGCAACCGCCAGATTCAGCCCACCCATGAACAGGAAGAAGCCGATCCAGGCGAACAGCAGTTTGTCCCATACCGGGTCGGGCAACTGCACCTGCTGCTCCATCAGGCTGCGCATCAGATTCTTGCCAACAGCCAGACGCGCCACCAGCAAGGTCAGCGCAAACACCCAGTAGAGCGCGGTCGGCTTCCACATGATGAACGTCTTGTTGTGCAGCAACAGCGTTGCGCCACCGAGCACCGTGACCAGTGCGAAGCTGACCCACAGCATCGTATCCACCTTGCGATGCCTGAACCATGTCCAGCCGACCTGCGCCGTGGTTGCACCAATGGTGACGCCGGTCGCGATGAAGATGTCGTTGCCGGTGGCGTAGTAAGCCACGAAAAACAACAGGATCGGGAACATGTCAAATAGAAATTTCATAGCGGCGGATTATGCAACCGAATATTGGCGATTGTCCATGCAATCGCGATGAGCTGGAGGCGTGAGGTGGTTTCGATCGGGCGGTGCAGCAGGCCGGACAATGTTATGATTGTGATCTATGAATCTTTCTCGCCCGATTTAGTTCCCCCATGCTCAAGGTCGATCTGCACTGCCATTCCACTTGCTCCGACGGCACGCTGGCGCCTGCCGAGGTGGTTGCCCGGGCCGTTGCACGCGGCTGCGAGATGCTGGCGCTGACCGATCACGATGTCGTGCACGGTTTGCCGGAGGCCCGCCGCATGGCTCTGCAGCTGGGGTTGCGCTTTCTCGACGGAGTGGAAATTTCGGTGTCCTGGGATGGCATCACCATTCACGTGGTCGGGCTGAATATCGATCCGACCCATCCGCAACTGCTGACGGGGCTGGAGTCGGTACGTGCCGGCCGTACCCTGCGTGCCGAGCAGATGGCGGCCGATCTGGCCCGGATCGGCATCGGCGGCAGTTTCGAGGGCGCGCTGGCGTTTGCCGGTAACAAGGATATGGTCAGTCGCACCCACTTCGCGCGCTTTCTGGTCGATAGTGGCAAGGTCAAGGACATCAAGACCGCATTCAAGAAATATCTGGTAAAAGGCAAGCCGGGCTACGTGCCGCATCAGTGGGCAGAGCTGAACGATGCCGTGGGCTGGATTCGTGCTGCCGGCGGCAGGGCGGTGCTGGCGCATCCGGGGCGCTACGAGATCGGCAAGGCACGCATGTTGCGCCTGTTGACCGATTTCAAGGCTGCCGGAGGCGAAGCGGTTGAAGTGGTAACATCCAACCATACGGCCCAGCACATCATCCAGTTCACGCGTCTGGCGCAGGAATTCGGCCTGCTCGCCTCCTGCGGATCAGACTTCCACGGCCCCGGCGAGGGCTATGCCGATATCGGCATCCTGCCCGACATGCCGCTTTCCTGTACTCCGGTCTGGCACGACTGGGCGCTTGGCGTCTAGATCGTTGCTTTCACATTCTGAAAACTCATGGCTCAATTTTTTGTCATTCATCCGGAAAACCCGCAACCGCGCTTGATTCGCGAAGCGGTCAAGATCATCCGCGACGGTGGCGTCGTGATTTATCCAACCGACTCCTGCTACGCGATCGGCTGTCATCTGGGCGACAAGGACGCGGTCGAGCGTATTCGGCGTATCCGCCAGGTCGATGACAAGCATCATTTCACCCTGATGTGCCGCGACCTGTCGGAGATCGCCAGTTACGCCAAGGTGGACAACGCGCAATTCCGGCTGCTGAAGGCGGCAACTCCCGGCAGCTACACCTTCCTGCTGCTGGCGACCAAGGAAGTGCCCAAGCGCTTGCAGCACCCTAAGCGCAACAGCATCGGCCTGCGCGTACCGGATCATCCGATTACGCTGGCACTGCTGGAAGAGTTGGGCGAGCCGCTGCTGTCGAGCACGTTACTGTTGCCGGGCGAGGACTATCCGCTTAACGATCCGTATGAAATCCGCGATCTGCTTGAGTCGCAGGTCGATCTGATCATCGACGGCGGCTATTGCGGCATCGAGCCGACCACCGTGATCGATCTGCACGAAGGCAGCCCGGTACTGGTGCGCAAGGGCAAGGGACCGCTCGATCCGTTTGGCATTAGCGAAGAAGAATGAGCATGGACGACACGATCCAGAAAATAACCATTTATGCATTGCCGGTGCTGTTCGCCATTACTTTCCACGAAGCAGCACATGCCTATGCAGCGAAAAAATATGGCGATGCCACAGCCTATATGATGGGGCGCATGAGCCTGAATCCGCTCAAGCATATCGACCCGGTCGGGACGATCCTGATCCCGCTGCTGGCGTTGACGCTGGGCGGTTTCCTGTTCGGCTGGGCCAAGCCGGTGCCGGTCAACTTCGCCAATCTCAACAATCCGAAAAAGGACATGGTCTGGGTCGCTGCCGCCGGCCCGGCGGCGAATCTGGTGATGGCGTTCGGCTGGGCCTTGTTGTACAACGTTGCGGCGATGAATCCCGAGGGCTATTTTTCGGTGCCGCTGGCGCTGATGTCCACCGCCGGGATTCAGATCAATGTGGTGCTGATGGTGCTGAATCTGCTGCCGATCCCGCCGCTGGACGGTGGTCGGATAGCCGTCGGTCTGTTGCCGCGCGATCTGGCCTATCCGCTGGCGCGGCTGGAGCCCTACGGCATGTTCATTCTGGTGGCGTTGATGGCGACCGGTATGCTCGGCGTGATCATCAAGCCGTTCTATGTAGCCACGATGAAACTGGTTTCAATATTTTTATAAGAATTTGGGAAGATATCGATGTTTGTTGATCGCGTCCTGTCCGGTATGCGTCCCACCGGCAGTCTACATTTGGGCCATTATCATGGCGTGTTGAAAAACTGGGTCAAGCTGCAATCGGAATACGAATGCCTGTTTTTCGCTGCCGACTGGCATGCGCTGACCACCAATTACGACAACCCGGAGATCATCGAGAAAAGTGTCTGGGACATGATCATCGACTGGCTCGCTGCCGGCGTCGATCCATCGCAGGCCACTTTGTTCATCCAGTCGCGGGTGCCAGAGCACGCCGAGCTGCATCTGCTGCTGTCGATGATGACGCCGCTTGGCTGGCTGGAGCGCGTACCGACCTACAAGGAGCAGCAGGAGAAGCTGTCGCAGAAGGATTTGTCGACCTACGGTTTTCTCGGCTACCCGCTGCTGCAGTCGGCGGATATCCTGATTTACCGCGCCAATCTGGTGCCGGTCGGCGAAGACCAGCTGCCGCATATCGAAATGACACGCGAAGTGGCGCGCCGCTTCAACCATCTGTATGGCCGCGAACCGGGCTTCGAGGCCAAGGCCGAAGCCGCGGTGAAGAAAATGGGCAGCAAGAAGGCCAAGCTGTACGACGAACTGCGCGTACGCTATCAGCAGGATGGCGATGCCGAGGCGCTGGAAGCTGGCCGTGCCTTGCTGGAAGACACGCAGAACCTGAGTCTGGGCGACCGCGAACGACTGTTCGGCTATCTCGAAGGCGGTGGCAAGATGATCTTGTCCGAACCGCAGTCGCTATTGACCGAGGCATCGAAAATGCCGGGGCTGGACGGGCAGAAGATGTCCAAGTCCTACGCCAATACCATTACGCTGCGCGAGGATACCGATTCGGTCAATCGCAAGATCCGCACCATGCCGACCGATCCGGCGCGTATCCGCCGCACCGATCCGGGCGATCCGGACAAGTGCCCGGTGTGGCAGTTGCATCAGGTCTATTCCGATGCCCAGACCAAGGACTGGGTGCAGCAAGGCTGCCGCTCGGCGGGTATTGGTTGTATCGAGTGCAAGGGGCCGGTGATCGAAGCGGTGCTGGAGGAGCAGAAGCCGATGCAGGAGCGTGCGCAGCAATATATCGAAGACCCGACTCTGGTGCGCAACATCATTGCCGACGGTTGCGAGCGGGCGCGCAAGCTGGCACAGGAAACCATGCGCGAGGTGCGTGAGGCGATGGGTCTGTCCTACATCTGATGACAACTGACGCGTGATGAAACATACCTTCATGCCGATTGCGCTGATTGTTGTCGGCATGGCGTGGCTGCTTGATGAGGCGCAGTTGTTTCCGGAAGTCAGCTGGCTGTGGGTGTTCAGTCTGGTTGCCGGCGGGGTGGCATTACTGCTGGTCGATGGCATCAACAAGTCGTCGGTTGTGACCGGCCCGATGCTGATCGGCACCGGCATCACCACGTTCATGCGGCAGAAATACGGCCTGGGATTGCAGATACAGCTGCCGCTGTTGATGGTATTGCTGGGGGGCCTGCTGTTGCTGGCGCGTTCGCCGTCCATTCCGGAGCAACGCGAGCCCGGCCGGTCAAAAGATGGTGAGCCGCTGCAGTGAACCATCCCGAGGCTCTGCAGCCGGTCGCGCAAATTTACGGCGAGCCGGTCGTCGATTTGCCGCAGGATCTGTATATTCCGCCGGACGCATTGCGGGTGTTTCTCGAAGCCTTCGAAGGCCCGCTTGACCTGTTGCTGTACCTGATCCGGCGCCAGAACCTGAACGTGCTGGATATTCCGATGGCGCGCATTACTGCGCAGTACATGGAATATATCGACCTGATGCAGCATAACCGGCTGGAGCTTGCCGCAGAATATCTGCTGATGGCGGCAGTGCTGATCGAGATCAAATCGCGCATGTTGCTGCCGCGGCCGGCGGAGATTGCTGTCGATGACGGTACCGACCCGCGCGCAGAACTGGTGCGGCGCTTGCTGGAATATGAGCAGATCAAGTTGGCTGCGTTCAATCTGGATCAGCTGCCGCAAGCGGAACGCGATTTTGCCTGGGCTGCGGCATTGCTCGACAAATCCGGCGTTTTGCCGTTACCGGATGTCAGCCTCGACGACCTGCGCGCTGCGTGGCTGGGTATTGTCGCCCGGGCCAAGGTCAATACCCATCACAAGGTAACGCGCGAGCAGTTGTCGGTGCGCGAACATATGGCGCGTATTTTGCGCCTGCTGGCAGATGGTCGCTTTGTCGAATTGCGCGAGCTGTTCGATGAGCAGTTCACACGGCCGGTGTTGGTGGTGAGCTTTCTTGCGGTACTGGAGCTGGTCAAGGAAAGCCTGGTGTCCCTAACCCAGGAACGCGCGTTTGCGCCCATCTATGTACGTTTGAATTATGCCGCCCGTAGCGAAACATCTGAAACTGGTGCTTGAGGCCGCACTGTTTGCGGCACAGGAGCCGCTGTCGGCATTCGACCTGAAAAAGTTGTTCGAAGACGAAATCTCGGTGGAAACCATACGTCGCGCCGTGGATGAACTAAAATCCGATTGGCAGGATCGCGGGGTGGAACTGGTGCAATTGGCGTCGGGGTGGCGTTTCAGGGTTCGACCGGAATTCATGGGGCACCTCGAACGCCTCAACCCGGAAAAAGCCCCGCGTTATTCGCGTGCGGTAATGGAAACGCTGGCGATCATTGCCTACCGCCAGCCGGTCACGCGTGGCGATATCGAGCAGATACGCGGCGTATCGGTTTCTACGACAGTAATCAAGGCACTTGAACAGCGTGGCTGGGTGGATGTCATCGGTTTCAAGGAAGTGCCGGGGCGCCCCGGCCTGTATGCCACTACCCGGAAATTTCTCGACGACCTTGGTTTGGCGTCGCTAAAAGAGTTGCCTCCTCTCGAAGAACTGGGGCAACTGGTCATCCCCGAAATGGGCGAATAATCGACGCATTTTGCGTCACCCGTAGCCTATCCCGGTAGGCTTGTAACGTTAGCCGGATTGCGAAGGACCGGAGCGCAGCGGCCGGAGTGTACGGATGTACATCCGGACTGCGAGCGCCGTCCGATCGCAAGCTGGCAAGTGTGGCGCCTACTGGGATAGGCCCCGAATGGCAGGACAATCCAAATGGCAAGATCCAATTCGCGTCAGCCGCGTAATACGCAGCAGTTTCATCGCGATACCTCAGCACAGAACCGCACTGCAGCCGGCCAGGCCAGACGCAAGGCAACCACGCAGGCGCAGCAATGGAGCAGCCCAAGTTCGCGTCAGCGCGACGATCTGCGCCAAGACCAGATCATGGAAGGGCGGCGACGCCTGCGGAATACCGATGAAACGGAGCCGGGTGGCGCCAATCCGCCGGGCGGCGCTCGCGGCGGCAAAGGAAAAAGACCGCACGAAGATACGGTGCCGACGGAGCAGAAAGCGCCCCGGCAGGCGAATCCGCGCCCGCGCGGCGCCCAGTCGGTAGTTGCCAAGGATCGCGGCGAGACGGTTGTTGTGGCGCGTGCGCGCAAGATGCGGGAACGACCGGGGTCGCAGAAAGAACGTGATCGCGCCGACTCGTTGCGCGAGCGGCGCGTCGATCCGAAAAATCTCGACGACATGCGGTTGCAGAAAATATTGGCTTTGACCGGCCTGGGATCGCGACGCGATATGGAAGAAGCGATTCAGGCAGGCCGGGTGGAGGTCAACGGCAAGATTGCCGCTCTGGGCGACAAGGTCGTGCATGGCGACCGGGTTCGCTTTGATGGCAAGAACGTGACGCTGAAGTGGCCGGATCGCCTGCCGCGTGTGATTCTCTATCACAAGCAGGAGGGCGAGATCGTCAGCCGCGACGACCCGGAAGGCCGCGTCAGCGTATTCGCGCGCTTGCCGAAAGTGAGCAGCAGTCGCTGGATCGCGATTGGCAGGCTGGATTTCAATACCAGCGGCCTGTTGATTTTTACCACCTCGGGTGAGCTGGCCAATGTGATGATGCATCCGCGTTTTGAGGTTGAGCGCGAATATGCGGTGCGCGTTCTCGGCGAGTTGACCGATGAGCAGATGAAACAGCTCACCAAAGGCATCGAGCTCGACGACGGTACGGCTCAATTCAATTACATCGCCGATCAGGGCGGCGAAGGCAGTAACCACTGGTATCGGGTGATCTTGCGCGAAGGCCGCAATCGTGAGGTCAGGCGCATGTTCGAGCATTTCGGTTTGACGGTGAGCCGCCTGATGCGGGTACGTTTTGGCCCGGTCAGCCTGCCCGGCCGTCTGAAGCGCGGCCACTGGACCGAACTGGAGCCGCAGGACGTACAGAAACTGCTGCGCTGGGCCAAGGTCGAAATCTAGGCCAGACAATGCAGGCCCTCCGCTGTGGCGGAGGGCTTTTGCGTTTTATCGCGGCAAGTGGCGCAACAGGCCACCGGTATCGAATTCGCCACTGCGGTCGAACGGCAAGCTGAGATTGATGTCGCCCACCACCACATCACCCTTGAGGCGATAGCTCAGCTTGTCGCTTGTACCAAGCGACCTGAGCTGCCGGGCCAGTTCAAGTAGATTGGTGTGGGCTTCCACTTCCACGTAGGCACTGCCATTTTGCGGAATCGTGACTGCCGCACCGTTCTGGCCACGCATGAATTCCTTGCCGGCAAATTCCAGTTGATAGTGCAGGGCGCTGATCGGCAAGTCGAAATTATTCGGATTGCTGACGCGCAGTTTGAGTATAAATGTCTGCTCGAACAGGCTGGCGTCAGTCAGCACAACGCCAGCCAGCGCCACCTGTGGCGCCTCGGGTTTTTTCAGCAGGGAACTGCAGGCTCCCAGCCACAAGGCAAGCAGCAAAATCGATAATGGGCGCAGCATTGTCATTCTCCGGAATAAGCCTGCATTGTATTGTGGTGCCGCTTGAATGAATACTGCATGACTGGGGTTTGGGTGCCCGGTTGCGATCAAGAAACGGGGCGCATTGCCGATATCCAGGTATGATTTGCAGCCGGCTCCCGGCAGGCGAAATAGCTGTGGATAACTTGCCGGGCAAAAAAAACGGGGGGCGTTGAGTGGTTGCGGCAACTCTGTGGAAAATGCGTTTTTTTGCATGGAAAACATGGCATTGTAGTTTTCTTGTCATTCATGGAAATGGCTAAATTATAAAATTCTTATATGCTATCGTCACGTATTGATATATACTCCAGACACAAACTACAGGATCGGCGTATTGTGTAATCCGACAGTACGCGGTTTTGTCGGACCAACGTCTTAAATCTGGGCAAACTTATCGAAAGGTAAGGGCGCAAAGTTTCCGGTCTAAGGGGTCTCTGGCCCTACGATAGCGGGATTGCTAAGAACGTTATGAGAGTTTCGGTATTGAGAAAGACCGTTCTCGACTCCATGTACACGTATCTGAACAAATCCCCGGAACATAAAAGGTTGATGGCTTTCTTTGGCAATAGGCTGCCAGGGTGACGGGTAAACGATTATGACTAATTCAGCGCCAAACAAAGTTGTCTCGCTCAGCGATTATGATCGTGGCAAGCGTCCGGAAGGCTCCGGGCTGCTGGTCGAATGTCGCGACATGGCTGCAGACTTGCTCGCCAAGTCACTGACGCGCATGCTGGACCGGGTTGATGAATCGTTATTCGAACTGGCGGAAAGTGCGCTCAGTACCGAAGTTCGTTGTCTTTATCTCGATGCACGCGCCAAGGCACTGGCTCACCGTGCGTCGATCGAGGCAGAATTCCGCAGGAATTTTGTTAGCGGGTTTAATCGCAAGTTGACTGCGTCCGGCGAATCCGGTGGCGCTTTCAGCAAGATTGCTGCCACAACCGAGCTCGAACTGGTGGATGAAGACGACTTCGAAGCTTCGCTCGCGGTAGCCGACATCGCCAAGAAAATGAAAACCCGGACCGGTGAAGAGTTGAGCGCATTGGATTGCCGTATCGGTGCGCTGATGCAGAATCCCGATTTGACCGAGGAAGATAATCCGCTTGGCCCGCAGGCCGTCGTCAATGCTTTCAAGGAGGCGTGCAATCGCCTCGAAAGCAATGTCAATATCAAGCTGATTATTCTCAAACAGTTTGATGCGCTGGTTTCGGACGATATGCAGCAGGTGTACCAGAGCCTGAACAACCACCTTATCAACCGCAATGTTTTGCCGACAATTCCACCGGAACTCCTGCGCCGCAAGGGAATGACGGTGACGCCTGCCCGCAGCGCACCAGAGAAGCCGCAGATGGCGGATGCTGCCGTTGCGGAAGCAAAACCCGCCATCCCGCCCGAGCAGGAATTGTTCGCGACTTTGCAGCAATTGTGGGCATCCCGGCAGTCTTCTGGTTTTGAAAGGGCCGCCTCCGGCAGCTTCCCGGATCTGGGTGGCAACGTTGTTGATCTGTTGACCAATTTACAGCGTGGCGATGCTTCCACGATGGTGATCGATGCTTCGGGTATCGACCTGGCCAGTGTCGATACGGCCCACGTCAACGTGC
Source organism: uncultured Pseudomonadota bacterium (assembly GCA_937863215.1). Lineage (GTDB taxonomy): Bacteria > Pseudomonadota > Gammaproteobacteria > Burkholderiales > SCOH01 > CALMFQ01. The sequence continues at coordinate 2,816 of CALMFQ010000049.1, read as the reverse complement.
TGCATCAGTTGAAGCAGACTCCACTTGGCGAGAAGGCCGATCCGGTGGATTCGATGACAATCGACATCGTTGCGATGTTGTTTGATTACATTTTCGAAGATCGCCAGATTCCCGATTCGCTGAAGGCCCTGATTGGCCGGCTGCAGATTCCGGTGCTGAAAGTTGCCATTCTCGACAAGAAATTCTTTTCGAAAAAATCTCATCCGGCCCGCAAGCTGCTCGATACACTGGCTGACGCTGCCTTGGGCTGGAACGATCAAGGGGGCGGGCAGGATCGTCTGCATGCAAAGATTGATGAACTGGTGCATCGCGTCCTGACCGGCTTCGAAGACGATCTGGCGATTTTTGAATCGGTGCAGCAGGATCTCGAGGTTTTCCTGCACGAGGAAGAGATACTTGCGCAGGAAAGGGCCGAGAAATCCGCCAAGGTGATTTACGACCGGGAATGGCTGGAAATCGCCAAGGCAGTCGCCGAAGACGAAATCAGGCGGCGCCTGGAAAATAGCGAAATGCCGCAGGTAATCCGTGAATTCCTGTCAACGCAGTGGGCCAATTTCCTGCTTGCAACCTATGTCAAGCAAGGTTCGGATAGCGATGTATGGCGCTCCGGGCTGCAAACCATGGACGACCTGATCTGGAGCGTTCTGCCGAAACGCGCAGCGGAAGAACGGATGCGGCTGGTAAATATGTTGCCGGGGATGCTGAAGCGGCTTGAGGCTGCGCTGGAGGCAAATACTACGGCCAAGGATGTGCGCGAGCACTTCTTTTCCGAGTTGGTTCATTGTCATGCCAGCGCAATCAAATCGGGTATTGCTCCGGCGAAAGCGGTGGTTTCTCCCGCATCCGCCACACCGGTGAGCGTCAAGTTCGATCTTCCGGCCGTAGTCCCGGATGCCGTCGAACAGAAACTGCTTGATGAATTGGTGCCGGTAGAAAATTTTGAGCACGAACAACCGGTTGCCGCTGCTTCGAATTTCGAAGTCGATTTGATTGCTTCGGCCAATTTGCGGAATCCGGAAAAAGTTGCCGAGATACAGAATGTGTTGGCAGAGCGTTTTACCGACAGCGCGGATGGGGATCGTTATGACGTCATGGCCAAGGGTTTGCAGCGCGGCACGTGGATCGAATTCCTGCTGGATGACGGTGCAGTGCTGAAAGCCAAGCTGGCGTGGGTCAGCCCGATGAAAAACATGTATTTGTTTACCAATCGGCAAGGCTTGAATGCCATGTCGATCAAACTGTCCGGGCTTGCCGCCAAGTTCCGCAATGCCAGTGCCAAGATCGTTGAAGACGATGCGCTGGTCGATCGTGCAGTGAATAGCATGTTGGTTACGCTGAAAGGCGCGCCAACTGTGCATTGAGTGGATGATTCTACGTTAGGGAGGCGCTGATTTATTCGGCGAGCGGGATGAAGTGCAAGGGGCCCGGCGCGTAGAGCTCTGCATGGCCATTCCACTAGGCGGCAAGCCGCCAAGTGGTTGGTCAAGCGAGACATATCATGAAGATAGGCGAGCTTTCGAGCACCGCGCGCGCAACCGAGCTTGGCAAGCGAAGCTTGCCTGGCGAATTGCCTGCCTTTGGTACGTAGCGATTCGCCCGCGCAGCCAATAAATCAGCATTTCCTTGGACGACGGCCCTCTTGCAGGGCCGTTTTGTTTGCATACGTGTCAGGTTCGGCTAGCTTGAGATCTGGACCGATGACGGAAGGGTGATATATGACCTACAGCCAGCCCGCAGCACACTGGGAGGATCCGCTGCGCCTTGAGCTGCAGCTTTCGGACGAAGAGGTTGCCATCCGGGATAGTGCTGCACGTTACTGTCAGCAGCAATTACAGCCACGTATCCTGCAAGCAAACAGGAATGAGCAGTTTGATCCTGCAATCATGCGCGAAATGGGGGCGCTGGGTTTTCTTGGCGGAACGGTCGATGGCTATGCTTGCCCTGGGCTGAGTCATGTCGCATATGGCTTGCTGGCAAGGGAGATTGAGCGCGTAGACAGCGGTTATCGGTCTGCGATGAGCGTGCAGAGCTCGCTGGTGATGTATCCGATTCATGCGTTCGGTAGTGAGCAGCAGCGGCAGGATTATTTGCCCAAACTGGCCAGCGGCGAGTGGATCGGTTGCTTTGGCCTGACCGAACCGGATCATGGTTCCGATCCGGCCGGCATGCGCTGCAGGGCAAGAAAAGTCGATGGCGGTTATTGCCTGAGCGGCGCCAAGATGTGGATCACCAATGCGCCGATTGCCGATCTTTTGCTGGTATGGGCCAAGGACGATAGCGGGCAGATTGGCGGTTTTTTGTTGCAGCGTGGAATGTCCGGTCTGAGTACGCCGCGCATCGACGGGAAATTCAGCCTGCGCGCGTCGATTACCGGCGAAATTGTCATGGATGGCGTTTTTGTTCCGGAAGCCAACCGACTTCCAGCTGCGGCAGGGCTCAAGGCCCCGTTTGCCTGCCTGAACAAGGCACGCTACGGCATCGCATGGGGCGCGCTGGGTGCGGCGGAATTCTGCTGGCTTGCGGCCCGCCGCTATGTGCTGGAGCGACAGCAGTTTGGCCGGCCGCTGGCTGCGAACCAGTTGATCCAATTGAAGCTGGCGGACATGCAGACCGAGATCGCTCTGGGATTGCAAGCCGTCCTGCGCGTAGGGCGTCTATTGGATGAATCGCAGGCGACGCCGGAGATGGTTTCGCTGATCAAGCGCAATTCCTGCGGCAAAGCGCTGGAGATTGCCCGCAAGGCGCGCGATATGCACGGCGGCAATGGTATTGCCGACGAATACCATGTCATCCGCCACATGAACAACCTGGAAGCG
>CALMFQ010000048.1 GCA_937863215.1 uncultured Pseudomonadota bacterium | reverse complement strand
TCGATACGGATCGTGGTTTCCTGCGCTGCCAGCTGTTGCGGTGCGGCGGCTGCCTTGGGCGCAGCAGGTGGCGGTGGAGTACGCAATGCCGGAGCTTTGGCTGCCTCGTCGATCAATGCTGCCGGCGATGCCGCAGTATGCGCCGGCGCCAAGGCCCCGGTCGCCACACTGGGTTCGGCTGTGGGCGCGGCTGCCTGCGCCACCGCTGCGGCCACCGGTGACTGGGCTGGCGCCGCAGCCGGTGCGGCGGATGCAGGTGCCGCTGCGGTCAGCGGTTCGTTGAGCAGAATCTTGAGCAGGGTATCCCAGTCCGGCTCGCTTGCCCCCGGTTTGTGCGTCGCCAGCCCTGTAGCTGCAGCCGGTTGTACCACTGGTGCAGCCACGGCCTCTACCGGAGCAGGAGCCGCTACGGGAGGAGGGGGGGCGGGCGCAGCGGCGGGTGCCGCTACAGCGCTCAGATTCCCGGCCAGTGCTGCCTCCAGTTGTGCCAGCAATGCCGGGTCGGCTGCTCCGGGCAGGCGCGACTGCGACAGATAGCCAAACATGTCGCGTACTACTGCGGTTGCCGCCAGAATGACGTCCAGTAGTTCCGGTGTCAGCGGGATTTCCGAATTGCGCAGCTTGTCGAACAGGTTTTCGGTGCGGTGGCACAGGCTGACCAGACTGTCGACATTGAGAAAGCCGGCACCACCCTTGATGGTGTGAAAGCCGCGAAAAATGTCGTTCAGCAAGCCCTTGTCGTTGGGGCGCTTTTCCAGCTCGACCAGTTTGTTGTCGACCTCCGACAGCAATTCCGACGCTTCGGTCAGAAAATCCTGCAGCAGGTCTTCCATTCCCGCGAAGTCACTCATCGCCTATATCCTTATTTTTGTCCGCAGGATCAGAAACCCAGACTTTCGAGCAAATCGTCGACCTGTTCCTGGCTGGTGACGACATCCGAGCGACCTTCGGCGGAAATGACCGGGCCGTTCATCAGGCTGTTGGATTCGACTCTTTTGCCTGGCGAGGCGAATTCGACCAGGAATGAAAGCAGATGGCCTTCCATATCCTTGGCCATGGTGACGATCTTCTTGATCACCTGACCGGTGAGGTCCTGGAAATCCTGCGCCATCATGATTTCCAGTAACTGGGCGCTGGTATCCTTGCTGGCGCCCTGTACCGTGCCGAAATAACTGCGGGTGTCGGTCACCAGCGTCTTGAATTCGTCCACTGTCAGCTTTTTGTCGAACAGTTGCTGCCAGCGATTTGCCAGCTCTTCGGTGTTCGACTGCAGCTTGTCCTGCAACGGCATTGCCGCATCTACCGCATTAAGCGCGCGTTCCGCAGCTTGCTCCATCAGCGTCGAGATGTATGCCAGCCGCTCGCGCGCATCCGGAATCGCTGCTGCTGCTTCTTCCAGCGATTTGTCATAGCCCAGCTCGCGCAGGGTGTCGTGCAGTTTGCGGGTAAGGTGGCCGATTTTCGAGAACATGCTTGAGGCCGGTTCCGGCAGATCGTCGGCGGATATTGCAATACCCGTTTCGCCAGCGGCCATTGCGGCGACTGCCGGCGCGATCGCTTCCGCCACCGGTTGTGCAGCAGCAGGGGCGGCACTGCCTTGATTGGCCTGTACGATGCTGTCGAACAGCGCTTCCAGTTCGTCCGAATCGCCACTTTCCAGAGTCGCGTTACTCACATTTGTCTCCTGACTTATTTATTCATGTTCTGGAAGATTTTGTTGAGCTTCTCGTCGAGCGTGGCTGCGGTAAATGGCTTGACGATGTAGCCGCTGGCACCCGCGGTGGCGGCCTCGATGATGTTTTCCTTTTTTGCCTCGGCGGTAATCATCATTACCGGCAGATGTTTCAGCGATGCATCGCCGCGAATTGCCTTGAGCAATTCGATCCCGCTCATGTTTGGCATGTTCCAGTCGGTGACGACAAAATCAAACTGGCCGTTCTTCAGTTTGTGCAATGCAACGACGCCGTCCTCGGCCTCGTCAACATTGGAAAAACCAAGTTCCTTCAGCAGGTTGCGAACAATTCGACGCATCGTCGAAAAGTCATCGACAACCAGGAACTTCATATTCTTGTCAGACATCTTTCTCTCCGCTAGCGATTCGGTCCATTACGGGGCTAGTGCTTAATGTTGAATCGAAATCAATACAGGACTTGCTAGCCTGTCAACAGTGGGGTCAGCGTGTCGGCCAGGACCAACGGGTCGAACTTGGCGACGTAGGCATCCACGCCAACGCTGGTTCCCATCGCCCGACTCGCGTTGGACGACAGGGATGAATGCATGACAACCGGAATGCCCTTGAAGCGTACATCCGATTTGATGTACTTGGTCAGGACATAGCCATCCATTTCCGGCATCTCGGCATCGACCAGAATCAGTTTCAGTGTCTTGCTCAATGGCTCGCCATCCTGAGCGGTGCGGTTGGCAATGCCCTGCAGCTTGTCCCAGGCTTCCTTGCCATTGTTGGCCTGAAAATATTTGACGCCGATTTTTTCCAGCACCGAAACGATTTCCTTGCGCGCAATTGCGGAATCGTCGACGAAAAACATGAACGTATCGGCATCCATGTGTGCTTTCGGGACTTCCGGAACGATCTTTTCGCCGGTAACGGTGGACAATATCTGTTCGACGTCGAGGATCGAAACCAGCTTGCCATCCGGCAATTCGGTCAGCGCGGTGATCATCCCCTGATTGCCCGCCAGCATGGACTCCGGTGCGCGCACCCGATCCCAATCGACGCGGATAATGCGATCGACGTCATGTACCAGAAACGCCTGCGTATGCTTGCTGAACTCGGTAACGATCATGGTATCGGCCAGCTTGTCGCCGATCTGTCCGGCACCGATGAATTTCGACAGCGAAATCACCGGAATGATATTGCCGCGCAGCGAAATCACTCCTTCGACGCCAAACGGCATATTGGGCGCCTTGGTGACTTTCGGTGTCTGCGAAACTTCTCTTACCTTGAATACGTTGATGCCGAAAACTTCTTTCGTACCCAGCGAAAACAGCAGGATTTCCATTTTATTGGAACCTGCCAGCTTGGTCCGGGCATCAACGTTTTCCATCAAGGATTCGTTGCTGGTGGCAACCATACTATTCAATTCCCCGGGGCAATTGGTGACGGAATGGATTTATCAATGATCAAAGCGAGGCGACGATTCGAGTGATGGCATCGCAGAGCTTCTGCGGCTCGAATTTCGAGACATATGCATCGACACCGACCGATGTACCGAGTTTCTGGTTTGACGAGCCGGACAGTGAAGAATGCATCAGTACCGGAATGCCGGCAAAACGGGGGTCGCTCTTGATTGACTTAGTCAACATATAGCCGTCCATTTCCGGCATTTCAATATCGGTGAGAATCAGGTGCAGCATGGATTTGAGCTCAACCCCCCGGGCTTCGGCCTGCGCCGCGAGCTTTTGCAGCTCTTCCCAGGCGCGCTTGCCATTGATTGCATGCAATGTAGTCATTCCCATCGAGTGCAGCGTGCGTTCGATCTGCTTGCGTGCGATCAGGGAGTCGTCGGCATAGAACACGGTTTTGCCCTCGGTTCCGGCCGGCTTGATGACGTTGAACTGCATTTCTTCTTCGAAACGCGGCGAAGTCTCGGCAAGCACTTTCTCCACGTCCATCATCATGATCAGCTTGCCACCTTCAATTTCAGTGACAGCCGTAACCAGCCCACCCATTTCCATCTGCAGCATTTCCGGCGGCACACGCATCGACGACCAGTCGAGACGCAGAATCGTGTCTACTCCTTCCACCAGAAAGCCCTGCGTGTGGCCGTTATACTCGGTCACGATCATGATTTCGCGCGGCGTGTCGGTATCCACTCCCGCATACTTGGCCAGATCCACTACCGGCACCAGCGCGCCGCGCAGGCTGACCATGCCCTCGACTGCGGGCGGCATATCCGGTGCACGGGTGATTTCCGGGGTGCGCATCACTTCGCGCACCTTGAAGACATTGATCCCGAAGTTTTCGCGCCGGCCGGTGCGTTTGTCCAGTCCGAGCGTAAACAGCAGAATTTCCAGTTTGTTGGTTCCCGCCAGCTTGGTGCGGGCATCGATATTTCTTAACAGTTCAGACACTGCTGCGCTCCGGGTGATCTTGATCCGAATATGTTGCCGTTGACTGGCATGATTTAAATGCGAATGTGTGCCGAGACGATGTCGGGCGGGACAAGGCCTGCCAATTGCTTGGGTTGCTTCCGTCTGTTCATGTTAGTCCACACCGCGACGGGTCGCTTGAATCGTTGCGATCTGGCTTCTGGATTGGAATTCCAGCAATAATACCCTTTACTTATATAGTCGGAGAAATTCCGTATGTCACGGCTTTTGAGCGATGGAATGGCAATCATGGGCAAAACACCTTTGGGTTCTCCGCCACAAACCGCAGCAAAAACAGATGGCCAGTCTGGGGCGACCGATCTTGAGCGCGCTTTTCTGGTGTTTGTCGAGGCATCGCAACAACTGGAAGATGCGTACGAGGAGCTGCAGCAGCGGGTGCAGGGATTGACGGATGAGCTGGCAGTGGCAAATGGGGAGCTGCGCCGCCAGTACGCTGAAAAGGCGGCGCTGTCGCAGCGCTTGCAGACGCTGCTGGAGACACTGCCGGCCGGTGTGGTGGAAATCGACAGTGCTGGAGTGGTGCAGACTCTGAATGCAACTGCCGGACTGATGTTCGGCTCCGATATTTGTGGTCAGCCCTGGTGCGATGTCCGTTTGCAGCAGATCGAGGCAACATTCAATCCGGCCGAATGGGAGCTCAGGATTGCCGGAGAGCGTCGCGTCGTCAATCTGGTGGATAGCGAATTGCCGGATGGCAGTGGCAGGATTGTCCTGATTCACGATGTCACTGCCGCACATCGCCTGCAGCAGCAACTTGAGCATCACAAACGCCTGTCGGCGCTGGGTGAGATGGCTGCGGTGTTGGCGCACCAGTTGCGTACCCCGCTGGCCGCAGCGCTGCTTTATGTTGCCAACCTGCAGCGCCCCGGTGTGCGCGGTGAGGATGTGCAGCGCTTTGCCGAAAAGGCGCTGGGGCGATTGCGACATCTGGAAAAGCTGGTGCAAGACATGCTGCGCTTTGTGCGCGGGCAAGGCAGCGGGCAGTTGGAGCCGGTGTGTCTGGCGGATCTTGTTGCGGATGCCGCAGTCAGTATCGAGCCCGAGTTGCAGCGTGCGCAGTTGCGACTGGAGCTTGATTTGAGCGGTGCGGACTGTTCGGTGCAGGCCGATCGGCAGGCGCTGCAGTCGGCGCTGGTCGCGTTGCTCGAAAACGCTGTGCAGGCCAGTCCGGGGCAGTCTGGAATCCGGCTTGCAGTGCGGCGGAATGGCGATGTGGCCGAGATCAGTGTGCATGATTCCGGCGCGGGAATTGCGCCGGATTTGCAGGCGCGCCTGTTCGAGCCGTTTTTTACCACGCGTAGTCACGGGACAGGCCTTGGTCTGGCGATTGTGAAGAATGTTGTCGAAGCGGTGGGCGGTAGAGTCAAAATATCAAGCCAACCGGGCAATGGCGCCGAATTTATTCTGATATTGCCTGTTTCAGGTGCGCCATCTATTGTTAGCTAAAGCACCGGCGCCGGCCGTCCGCGGGCAAGTGCCGGCGATTGCCGGGGCTGAAAAAATCATCGAGTATCTGAGGAAAAAAATGAGTCCCACTGTTGAAATAAACGGCAAGATTGCCAAGGTGATCTTGGCAGGTCAGTTTGATTTCAATTCACACCGCGAATTTCGCCAGGCTTGCGAGAGTGTCATCGGCAATGCGAATGTCAGCGAAGTGCAGATCGATTTCCAGAAGGTTACTTATCTGGATAGTTCTGCCTTGGGCATGTTACTGATGTTGAAAGAAAAAGTGAACGCAGTCAACAAATCGCTGGCGCTGGTCAATTGCAAGGACTCGGTGCGCCAGGTTCTGGAAATTGCCTGCTTCGGCAAGATTTTCTCGATTCGCTGATCACAGCGCCTTTAGCCTTCCTTTCCGGTTTCCATGAAAATCCTGATTGTTGATGACGCAGAAATCATGCTTCTGTTGATACAGAAGTTTGTTTCCTCGCTTGGTCATCAGGCGGTTACGGCAAGCAATGGCCAGATGGCTGTCGAGGCCTATCGGGCAGAGCGCCCGGATCTGGTGCTGATGGATATGATGATGCCGGTCATGGACGGCCCGGAGGCGGCAATGCGCATCAAGGCCATCGCCGGTGATCGCTGGGTGCCGATTGTGTTCGTGACCGGCATCGGTGAGGAAAACCGGCTGGCTGAGGCGATTGAGCAGGGCGCCGACGATTATCTGCTCAAACCGATCAATTTCCGCATTCTCGAAGCCAAGATCAAGGCTATCCAGCGCAATAGCGATTTGCAGCAGAAAGTCCGCGAGCAATCGGCGGTGCTGGCCGAATATTACGAGCGTGCCGAGGAGGAAAAGCGTGTCGCACGTCATCTGATGGAGCAGATGGTGAATGCCGACCGGCTGGCCGATCCGCAGCTTGAGTACTGGATCGATCCGGCGGAAAGCCTGTCGGGCGATCTGATCGCTTCGGCGCGTACACCGGGCCAGGTGTTGTACGTGATGCTTGCGGATGGTATCGGCCATGGATTGACTGCGGCGCTTAATGTGTTGCCGCTGACCCAGCCGTTCTACACCATGACCGAGAAGGGCTTTACGCTGCCGGAAATTCTGGTCGAAATGAATCGCAAGGTTCGCCAGGTGCTGCCGATAGGGCGTTTTGTGTCGACGGCCATTGTCGCCATCGACTCAGTCGGCGGCACGCTGGAAATATGGAATGGCGGGATGCCGGAAATCCTGCTGCTGAATCGCGCAGGAGACAAGGTTGCCGGCTGGAAGTCCACCCATTTGCCGATTGGTATCCTGTCGCCGGAAAAATTCACTGTAACCTGTGAGCATTATGAATTTGCTCCCGGAGACCGGTTGTTTTTGTGCTCCGACGGTTTGCTCGAATCGCATCTCGCCGACGGCGAGCAGTTTGGTATCGAACGGGCCTTGGCTGCGTTGCAGTCTCGCGCAGATGCTCCGGGGCGGATAGAGGGCTTGAAACACGCCCTGACCGATTTCATGCAGGGAGCGTCGCACCACGATGACGTTTCGGTGGTACTGGTCGATTGCAGTGCCACGAGCGATGCGGCGAGCGAGTTTGTGCCTTCCGAGCGCCTCGGCATCGACTATGACTCGCATCTGCATGTCTGCTGGCGTTTCCAGCTGGTACTCGGTCCGGACGAGCTGCGCAATTGCAGTGTGGTGCCGTTCGTGATGGAGTTTGTCAAGCAGGTCGAGGCACTGCGTAGCTGTCAGTCGGAAGTTTTCCTGATTTTGTCGGAGCTGTTCAATAACGCGCTGGATCACGGTGTACTGGAAATTGCCTCGGCGCTGAAAGATGTGCGCGTCGGTATGGATGAGTATCTGCGGCAGCGCTTCGAGCGGCTGGAAAATCTTGCTGGCGGCGAGGTCGAAATCGGGCTGGAACTGGTCGAGGCGCCGACGGGCAGGGTGTTGCGCATAAAAGTACGCGACTCTGGCAGGGGCTTTGACTATACCAGCAGGCTGGTTGCTGCCGATGACGATTCCCAGACCCATGGGCGTGGTATCCGGTTGTTGCGCAACCTTGCGACGTCGATACAGTATCTGGGCAACGGTAACGAAGTTGTGTTGTACTACCTGCCCAAGAGTGCCAGCACTACGGCCTGATTTCGTGGTGTAAACGCATTTGCCGCCGGGTGTGTCGGGGTGGTAGATATGTCCATGTTTTAGAATAAGAAATTACGAGAGCGAGAAATGTCGTTGTCAGACAAGCAAGATTCACCGGGGTTGTTGGTTCGGGTTTGGCGGCATTGGCAGGCCAACATCTGGCTCATGCTGGTACTGGCACTGGCACTGCTGATAGCGCTGGGCATGATGCTGGTGTCGGCTGGAACAGCTATAGCCGTTGCTGCGTCGTGCCTGGCCGTACTGACGTTCACCAGGTCTGCAGTGCCTGCCGATCCGGCCCCGGCGGCGATGGATGGCAATGCCGGGGCCGTAGTTCCGGTTCTTTCGACTGCGCTTGAGGTGGAAAAGCGGCGCGATGACCAATATCTCAGGTTGCGTGCCGAAATGACGCAGGTCGGTTCCCTGGTGCGAGAGGCTATCGATGGGCTGATCAACAGCTTTACTGCCATTTCGTCGCAGGCGCACGCACAGCAGCAGCTGGCCATCGGCATGACGCAGACCACCAATCAGGGCGGGGAGGGCGTCGATTTCGAGGATTTCGTCCAGGATACCTCGCAGACTCTGTCGATCTTTGTCGACAACACGATCAAGAACAGCCAGACCGCAATGCGTCTGGTAGAACGGATGGCGGATATCAGCACCGAGGTTGGTCATGTGCTGGGAATCCTCAAGGATATCGATCAGATCGCCAAACAGACCAATTTTCTCGCGCTCAACGCCGCGATTGAGGCTGCACGGGCCGGAGAATCCGGGCGCGGCTTTGCCGTAGTGGCAGATGAGGTGCGCAATCTGTCGCTGCGCACCGGGCAGTTCAGCATGCAGATTCGTGACAATATCGGCCGCGTGCATCAATTTGTTGCCGCAGCGGAAAATGCGATTTTCGCTCTCGCGGCGCAGGACATGAATTTTGCGCTGCAATCGAAAAAGCGAGTCGAAATGGCGATGCACGATGTGCAGAAAATGAATGCACATGTCAAGCAATCGCTGGTCAGGATCGGCGAATATGCTACCGATCTGGAAGCCCGTGTGGGTCAGGCAGTGACTGCTTTGCAGTTTCAGGACATGGTGACGCAGCTGGTGGGACACAGTCAGTTACGCCTGAACGAGCTGGCCGGCTTGGACAAAATGCTCGGCGATGTGCAAAACAGCTTGATTCGAGTGCTGCAGCAGGCTACACCGGATGAGAATGGCGCCCGTGCAGTGCAGGACAAGCTTGCCGCAGTTACGCAAAAGAGTGCTGCGCTGGCGACAGACCTCGGTCGCAATCCCGTTTCTCAGGAAAACATTTCCAGCGGCGATGTCGAGCTGTTTTGAGCGCCGGCCAGATAGTCAATCCGTTCGCGACGGGTAAATTCAATACAAAGCTACAGGGATAGCAAATGGCAAAAACGGTTTTGACTGTGGATGATTCGGCGTCGATCCGCCAGATGGTCGCTTTTACCTTGAAAAGCGCCGGTTACGATGTGATTGAGGCTGCCGATGGTAATGCTGGCCTGGCCCAGGCGAAGAACAATGCGGTCAGTCTGGTCTTGACCGATCAGAACATGCCGGGCATGGATGGCCTGACTCTGATCAAATCGCTGCGTGCCTTGCCGAACTACAAGGCCACGCCGATCCTGATGCTTACTACCGAATCCAGCGACACCATGAAAAGCCAGGGCAGGGCGGCTGGTGCTACCGGCTGGCTGGTGAAACCGTTCGATCCGCAGAAATTGCTCGAGGTTGTGCGCAAGGTAATCGGCTGACTGTTTCCGCCCGGGGGCAGGATATTGGCCGGGTGAAGCATACGAAACGAGCGGGTGGGGACATGAGCATCGACCTGAGTCAGTTTTACCAGGTGTTCTTTGATGAAACAGCGGAACACTTGGGCAATATGGAAGCGCATTTGCTCGATCTGGACGTAAACGATCCGGATGACGAGGAGCTGAATGCGATTTTCCGCGCTGCGCATTCGATCAAGGGAGCGGCGGGCACTTTCGGTTTCAGCGATCTGGCTGACGTGACGCATGAGCTGGAAACGTTGCTGGATCGGTTGCGCAAGCAC
>CALMFQ010000047.1 GCA_937863215.1 uncultured Pseudomonadota bacterium | reverse complement strand
TCTGGGCGCCGATGATTTCGTCTTTCTTCCAGCCAAAGCCGTTGGCTTCGCCATACAGGCGGATCATCGACGGCGGTGCGGCCGACGGCGTGCTGTGACAGCTGAGGCAGGAGTCCTTGCCGACCTTGATCGGTTTGGCGATATACAGCGCCTGGATCGGCCCCTGCGTGCGTTCGCCGCTGATTTCCTTGAGCCCGGCATCGGCACGGAAGCCATTGACGATATCCGCCTCCCAGTCGGTGGTGCGATCGCGCGGGTTGGTCGGGTTCAGCGTCGCCTCCTTGTAGCTGTATTCGGGAAACTGCTTGCGCAGCGCAATGATCGCCTCGGTGGCGGCAAACGCCGGCACGGTCTGCGGCAGGAATTCCACCGCCAGCCGCTGATCCAGCTCCGGCTTGATGTACGCCACGGTGTAGCTTCTGATCCCCTCTGCCGCCGCCATCAGCAGATTGGCGGTCTGCGCAGTATTGCGCCGTGCCTCGGCCTGCAGGCGATCGCGAATGACGACTCCGGCCAGCGATATGCCGATAAGCAGTATCAGGCACATCGCCAGATTGAATTTCATGCGCAAAGACATACCCGTATCCCCGCCAGCTGTTTTTCTTCGAAGCCGCGAGTTTACTGCTTTTTGCCTTGACCTGGGTCAAGACAGGCCACAACAGATGGCGATTGCAAGGAGATTTGGCTATGCATGCGCCCGCACCGCCGCCGTCCGGCACAAGGCCGCTGGGGCAGCCGCAATCGCATTGCCTGGCATCGGGGCGAAGCTGCAACAGCTAATCGGACACATTACAACCAGCTGTTTCAATTCAACATTTCTCGCAACCGCAACAGCCAGACCGACAAAAAAAGAGCCCATCCACTGGCGGATGGGCTCTCATGCAGATTAATTTTGCGTTTACGACTTTAGTAACGCGGCACAATGCATTGGCGCCAAAGTCGCATTATTCCACGGTGACCGATTTGGCCAGGTTACGCGGTTTATCGACGTCGGTGCCGCGTTGCAGTGCGGCATGGTAGGCCAGCATCTGTACCGGGATGGCGTGGACTACCGGGCTGAGCACGCCAACGTGGCGCGGGGTGCGGATGACGTGCACGCCGTCCGATTCGCTGAAATGGCTGTCGAGGTCGGCAAACACAAACAGTTCGCCACCGCGGGCGCTGACTTCCTGCATATTCGACTTCACTTTTTCCAGCAGGGTATCGTTAGGCGCAATCACCACCACCGGCATGTTATTGTCCACCAGCGCCAGCGGGCCGTGTTTCAGCTCGCCGGCCGGGTAGGCTTCGGCATGGATGTAGGAAATTTCCTTCAGCTTGAGCGAACCTTCCAGCGCAATCGGGTAATGCACGCCGCGGCCGAGGAACAAGGCGTGGTCCTTGGCGGCAAATTGCTGCGACCAGAGCTTGATCTGCGGCTCCAGGTTCAGCGCATGTTGTACGCTGCCTGGCAGGTGGCGCAGGTCGTTCAGATAGCTGGCCTCCTTGTCCGCATCCAGCTTGCCGCGCAGTTTGGCCAGCGTGGCGGTCAGCGCAAACAGGGCAATCAGCTGGGTGGTGAAGGCCTTGGTCGAGGCCACGCCGATTTCGGCACCGGCGCGGGTGTAGAACACCAGGTCCGAGGCGCGCGGGATGGCGCTTTCACGCACGTTGCAGATCGACAGCGCCCACTGGTGGCCGAGCGATTTGGCGTATTTGAGCGCTTCCATGGTGTCCAGCGTTTCGCCGGACTGGGAGATGGTCACCACCAGTTGCTTCGGGTTGGCCACGGCTTCGCGGTAGCGGTATTCGCTGGCGATTTCCACCTGGCACGGGATGCCGGCGATCGCCTCCAGCCAGTAGCGGCCGACCGAGCCGGCGTAATAACTGGTGCCGCAAGCCAGGATCAGCACGCTGTCGACCTGCGGCAGGATGTCCGCGGCTTTCGGGCCGAACAGCGAAGTGGCGAAACCTTCGTCGAGCACCTGCTCGATGGTGTCGGCCAGCGCTTTCGGCTGTTCGTGGATTTCCTTCTGCATGAAGTGGCTGTACGGGCCCAATTCCAGCGAGGCGAGCGAAACATCGCTGACATGCACCGGGCGCTCGATCGGATTGCCCTGCTGATCGAACAAGGCCATGCCTTCGCGGCGCAGCGCGCCGACATCTCCCTCTTCGAGGAAGATCACGCGGCGGGTGGCCGACAGAATCGCCGATACATCGGAGGCAACGAAATATTCTCCTTCACCCAGGCCGATCAGCAGTGGGCAGCCCATACGCGCCACGCACAGCAAGTCCGGGCGGTCCTGGACGATCACGGCAATGGCATAGGCGCCGGTCAGTTCAGCCACGGCCTTGCGCGTGGCAGCCAGCAGGTCGCGATCCTGCACATAGAAGCTGTGGATCAGGTGAGCGATGACTTCGGTATCGGTCTGCGAATCGAACCGGTAGCCCTTGGCCTTGAGCTCGGCACGTTTTTCTTCGTGGTTCTCGATGATGCCGTTATGTACCACCGCGATCAGGCCGTCGGATACATGCGGATGCGCATTCGGCTCGGTGACACCGCCGTGGGTAGCCCAGCGGGTATGACCGATGCCGAGCTGGCCGTTGAGGCCGATTTCGTTGGCGGCATTTTCCATTTCGGCAACGCGGCCGACACGACGCACGCGCTTGATTTCGCCATCCAGCACCGCGACACCGGCAGAGTCATAGCCGCGGTATTCGAGGCGTTTCAGGCCTTCGACCAGGATCGGCACTACATTACGCTGGGCAATCGCCCCAACAATTCCACACATGCTTGAATCTCCGAATGATTCGAAAAGTTGCCTGCGGCCTCGCCGGCAACTGGCTTGCCGGCAGGAACCCTGGCTTTATTTGTTTTTCAGCGGGCGCGACCAGCCAGGCACGGTAACCTGCTTCGAGCGCTCCAGCGTCAGTTTTTCCGCCGGCACCTGGCGCGTAATAGTGGAGCCGGCGCCGATAGTAGCGCCCTGCTCCACCACCACCGGCGCTACCAGCATGGTGCCGGAGCCGATGAACGCGTCGTCGTGGATCACGGTCTTGTGCTTGTTTACGCCGTCATAGTTACAGGTAATCGTGCCGGCGCCAACATTTACGCCGGCACCGATTTCGGCATCGCCGACATAACTCAGGTGGTTGACCTTGGAGCCCTTGCCCAGCACCGCTTTCTTGATTTCGACAAAATTGCCGACGTGGGTTTCAGCCGCCAGCTCGGCGCCCGGACGCAACCGTGCGTAGGGGCCGATGCGGGCGCTCTTGCCGACCACCGCATCGTCGATATGGCTGAATGCGGCAATTTCGCTGCCAGCGCCGATATGGGTGTTGCGAATCACGCAATTCGGGCCGATGCGCACATTGTCCTCCAGCACTACTTTGCCTTCAAACACGCAATTGACATCGATGCTGACATCGCGGCCGGCCTTGAGCTCGCCGCGGATATCGATGCGTGCCGGATCGAGCAGCATCACACCCTGTTCCAGCAAGGCCTTGGCCAGCTCCTGCTGATGGATGCGCTCCAGCTCGGCCAGTTGCACCTTGCTGTTGACGCCGTAGGTTTCCCACGATGCCGCCGGGTTGGCGCTGGTAATCGCCACACCGTCCGCGACCGCCATGCCGATCACGTCGGTCAGATAATATTCGCCTTGCGCATTCCGGTTCGACA
>CALMFQ010000046.1 GCA_937863215.1 uncultured Pseudomonadota bacterium | reverse complement strand
TTCGCCCGGGCGCGAGTTTTCTTCGATCAGATATACATTGTCGGCCAGCGGGTGGCGCTGTTGTGCGCCGACGGCGGCAAAACTGCGATTCGCTTCGTCCAGTGCCTGATTGAAGTCGAATTTGATTAGCTGATGGTCGCCTGCGTCGTTTTCTTCGCTGTCATGCACCTTGTAATCCCAGCGGCAGGAATTGGTGCAGGTGCCCTGGTTCGGGTCGCGGTGGTTGAAATACCCCGACAGCAGGCAGCGGCCGGAATAGGCGATGCACAGCGCGCCGTGGACGAATACTTCCAATTCCATGTCCGGGCATTGCTGGCGGATTTCCTCTACCTCATCCAGACTCAGCTCGCGCGACAGGATGATGCGCGTCAGGCCGATGCTGCGCCAGAATCTGACTGCGGCAAAATTGGTGGTGCTGGCCTGTACCGACAGATGGATCGGCACATCCGGCCATTTCTCTCGTACCATCATGATCAGCCCTGGGTCGGCCATGATCAGCGCATCCGGCTTCATTGCAATCACCGGTTCCATGTCGGCCAGGTAGGTCTTGACTTTGGCGTTGTGCGGCAGGATGTTGCTGGCGACAAAGAACTGCTTGCCGCGTGCATGCGCTTCTTCGATGCCCTGGCGCAGCTGATCCAGTTTGAACTCGTTGTTGCGTGCCCGCAGGCTGTAGCGCGGCTGCCCGGCGTACACCGCATCGGCACCATAGTCGTAGGCGGCACGCATTTTTTCCAGATTGCCGGCAGGCAATAGCAGTTCGGGGGCTTTCAACATGGCGGTTTCGGTCTGGGCGATGGCAAGGCGCGAATTATACGCCGGAGTAAATTCGATTTGAATCAGAATGCTAGCGCCCCCGGCGCTGGCGTCGGCACGGGCCGGCCTGAGCCGGGGCCGCATTGGCGGTTATTGTTGACGGTTCTGGTTTACAATATGCCGTTTGCAAATATCCGATTCGCAGCATGCGCCTGCGTTACCCCCAGACATTCATCAACCTGATCCTGCTTGGCTTTACGCTGGTGGCTTTGCCGCTGGCGCTCGCGCTGTTTACCAGTGCGGTGTCGATGCAGAAGCTGGCGGACCAGAGCAAGCGTGCCGTCTACCATTCGGTGCACTATGCCCGCGGCAGCCGCTCGCTGGCAGAGGAAATGACGCGCATGGAGCGGCTGCTGCGTCAGTATGCGGTGTTGGGCGATCAGGAGTTGCTGTCGGGCTATCAGGCCAGTCATCAATCGCTGCGCAATACCATCGCCGAATTGGCCAGAGCGAATCTGGACGCAGGCCTGGTGGAACAGTTGCGTGCTTTTGCCGAACGGGAGCAGTCGGTATATCTGCGCGCGACGCTGGGTGTCTTGTTGCCGGAGCACGCTGATCAGCTCGCGGAAGAATTGTCCGGGCTCAACCGCATGGTCGACATGCTGCTTGCGCACGGCGACACGCTGACCGAGCGCGAAGTGGCAACCACGCAGCAAATGGCGGCGCATTCGCGCGATGTGGTGCGCAAGCAGTTGTGGTTGCTGGTGCCGGTTGGCGTCGCGGTGATCTGGGGCTTCGTACTGATGACTTCGCGCCCGATTCGCCAGATCGAACGCGCGATCGGCGCGATGGGTGAGGGCAATCTGGCGGACCCGATCGAGATCGACGGCCCGCAGGATCTGAAGCGGCTGGGTGAGCGGCTGGATTGGTTGCGGGAGCAATTGCGCCAGGTGGAGGATCAAAAGACCCGCTTCCTGCAACAGGTATCGCACGACCTGAAAACACCGCTGGCAGCACTGCGCGAAGGTGCCGACCTGCTTGCCGAGGGCACCTTGGGTGAACTGTCGGCACCGCAGCAGGAGGTGATGCAGATACTGCAGCAGAACAGCATCAAACTGCAGCGCCAGATTGAAAGCCTGCTGCAGTTCAGCGAACTGCAGGCACAGGCGGTCAATGTCAGCTATTCGCTTACGCCATTGCGGCCGCTGGCGAAAAAGGTGGTAGCCGCGCAACAGCTGACGTTGTTGGGCAAATCGATTGAAGTCGAACTGAATTGCCCCAATCTTATTGTTGAAACCGATGCGGACAAACTGCGCGTGATTCTCGATAATCTGCTGTCGAACGCCATTCGTTATGCACCGGAACGCAGCGTGATCCGCATTGCGCTGACGCAGCAGGAGGATCTGCTGAGCATCGACGTGGTTGACGCCGGCCCGGGAATTGCGCCCGAGGAGCGTGGACGGATATTCGAACGCTTCTATCATGGCAGTGCGGATGCCGGCAGGGGGGTCAAGAGCTCTGGCCTGGGGCTGGCAATCGTCGCCGAATTCGCTCGCGCCTTGCGCGGCACGGTTGCCGTGCTGGAAAACAGCCCGGGCGCCCATTTTCGCGTCACCATTCCCAACGACCACTGGACAGGACAATAACGCTCATGTTTCGCTGGATATTGGCCATGTTGCTGCTGCAACTGGCCGGATGCGCCAATTTCCGGCTCGGGGCGGTCACGCCGCAGCCAGCTCCCGTGCGTGAGGTGGTTGAGGAGAAGCCGGCACCGGCCGGTGCGGCTGCGGTTGTTTTCCTGCGTTATTCGGATGGTGTGCGGCGCATGAGCCCTGTGGAGTTGTCGCGCGAACTGGAGCAGGTGCGCGGCGCTTACCTGCAGGAAAAATCCGACTGGCGGCGTCTGCAATATGGTTATCTGTTGCTGCAGGCCGGTCATCGTCAGCGTGATTTTCTGCGTGCGCAGGCGGTATTGGAGCCGCTGTT
>CALMFQ010000045.1 GCA_937863215.1 uncultured Pseudomonadota bacterium | reverse complement strand
CTGTCGCGCGTGCCGGGGATCGGCAAGAAGACGGCAGAGCGGCTGATTCTGGAGCTGCGCGGCAAGCTCAGCCTTGGCGGCGCACCGGCCAGCGCCGCTGGCAGCGCTGCCCCGCTCGCTCCGGCCGCAACGGCGCGCGGCGATATCGTCAATGCCTTGCTGGCGCTGGGTTACAACGAGAAAGAAGCGGCGGCGGCGCTGAAAGCACTGCCGGAAGACATTGCCGTCAATGACGGCATTCGCATGGCGCTTAAATCGCTGGCCAAGGCCTGAGGAGCCGCAATTTCAGCTGTGGGGGCCGCTCACGCTACCGGCTTGGGCGGTTTTGGTAGCGTAATCCCAGTGGCGCTTCCACGCCCCCAGCACCAGATTCGGGTATTCCGCCCGGCCAAGGCTGCCGTTGTAGCGCCCCAGTGCGCGGAACAGATTGCCTTTTTCCATATCCAGATAGTGGCGCAGGATGATGCAGCCATAGCGCAGATTGGTGCGCATCTGGAACAGATTGTGTTCCTCGCTGCCAATCGACCGGACCCAGAACGGCATCACCTGCATGAAGCCGCGCGCACCGGAGCTGGAAATCGCGTATTTGCGAAACCCCGATTCGACCTGGATCAGCCCCAACACCAACTGCGGATCGAGCCCGGCGCGGGTGGCCTCGTAGTGCACCGAGGTGAGGAACAGGCGGCGCATGTCCTGATCCGGCATGCGCTTTTCCAGCCGGCGCGACATATCGGCAATCCACGCCTGGCCTTCGCCGGCGTTGTCGAATACCAGCCGCGGCGCAGCATCGTCCGCCACCGCGCGCTGCAGCGATGCCTGCACGCTGGCCGACAATGCCTCCTCGCGCTGGGCACCGGCCCAGGCGCAGGAGGAAGCGAGAATCAGGGAAGCAGCAATCAGGCGGCGCATAATTTCACTTTAACCTGCGCTGCCGCATCTGCCAACGGCCACACGCTGGCGGTCGCGTCGGTGCGCGCCTGGTATTCAACTTCGCCATTCTTCAAGCCGCGTTCGCCAATGGTGATGCGATGCGGGATGCCGATCAGTTCCATATCGGCAAACATTACGCCCGGGCGCTCGTCGCGGTCGTCCAGCAGCACGTCGATGCCGGCGGCACTCAGCTCGGCGTACAACTTGTCGGCCTCGGCCTTGACCTGCTCGCTGCGGTGGTAGCCGACCGGCACAATCGCCAGCGCGAACGGTGCTATCGCCTGCGGGAAAACGATGCCGCGCTGGTCGAAGTTCTGCTCGATCGCCGCGCCGACAATACGCGATACGCCAATGCCGTAGCAGCCCATTTCCATCACCTGGGTTTTGCCATCCTTGTCCAGATAGGTGCACTGCATGGCTTCGGAATATTTGGTGCGCAGCTGGAAAATATGCCCGACTTCGATACCACGGCAGATCTCCAGCCGGCCCTTGCCGTCCGGGCTGGCATCGCCGCTGACCACATTGCGGATATCCGCTACCAGCGTCGGTTCCGGCAGATCGCGGCCGAAATTGACGCCGGCCAGGTGGAATTTCGGTTTGTTGGCACCACAGACGAAATCGCTCATCACCGCCACGCTGCGGTCGGCAATCACCCGCACCTTGCCGCTATCGACGCCAACCGGGCCGATGAAGCCGGGCGGGCAATTCAGGTGCGCGCGAATTTCTTCGTCGCTGGCGAAGCGGAAACCATCCAGACCGTCGAGTTTGGCGGCTTTGACTTCGTTCAGGCTGTGATCGCCGCGCAACAGCAGCAGGTAGAACTGCCAGCCGGTTTCGCGCGGCGCCATCACCGCAATCGCCTTGACGGTGCGATCGATGCCGATCTGCAACAATGCGGCCACATCTTCGCAGGCAGTCTGTTTCGGCGTATCGACTTCACGCATGGTTTCGGTGGCGGTATCGCGCGGCGAATCCGGCGCCAGGGCTTCGGCCAGCTCGACATTGGCGGCAAAATCCGAATCCGGGCAGAACGCCAGCGCATCCTCGCCCGAGTCGGCCAACACGTGGAATTCATGCGAGCCGGAACCGCCGATTGCACCGGTATCGGCAGCCACGGCACGGAACTTCAAGCCGAGACGGCTGAATACATTCGAATACGCCTGGTACATGGTCTGGTAGGTCTGCTGCAGGCTGTCGAAGCTGGTGTGGAAGGAATAGGCATCCTTCATCACGAATTCGCGCGCGCGCATCACGCCGAAACGCGGGCGGATTTCGTCGCGGAACTTGGTCTGGATCTGGTAGAAATTCAGCGGCAGCTGGCGATAGCTCTTGATCTCGCTACGGGCGATATCGGTAATCACCTCTTCGTGCGTCGGACCGAAACAGAAATCGCGCTCGTGGCGATCTTTGATTTTCAGCATCTGTGGGCCGAACACATCCCAGCGCCCGGTCTCCTTCCACAGCTCGGCCGGCTGCACCGCCGGCATCAGCAGCTCCAACGCGCCGGCCTTGTTCATCTCGTCGCGCACCACCGCCTCGACCTTGCGCAACACACGCAAACCCAGTGGCAGCCAGGTGTACAGACCGCTGCCAAGGCGCTTGATCAAACCGGCACGCAGCATCAGCTTGTGGCTGGGCAATTCGGCTTCGTTCGGGGCTTCTTTGAGAGTCGAGAGGTAAAACTGCGAGGTACGCATGGCTGACGAATTCACACCGCTTTGTAGTAAAGGTGGAATTCTAACTCATGAGCCGAGGGCAACAATAGACAACGCCGCCCGGAAAAGGCGGCGTTGCAGTGAATATTTGCAGCAAAATCAGAACTGCAGCTTATTTCTTTTCCGCTGCAGCCAGTTCCGCCTGGTGCGCCGCTTCGTACTTGGCGCGCCATTTCTTGGACTCTTCGGCGTTGGCCGGCGTACCGATGCCCTTTTCGTGCATCATCGCCAGATTCTTCATCGCCACCACGCTGCCGTTGGCCGCGGCGCGGTTGAGCCAGTAGAAGGCGCTTTTCAGGTCGGTATCGTCATTGGCAAACTTCAACTGGATCTGTGCCAGATCCAGCTGCGCCTGCATATCGTTACCCTCTGCCGCCTTGCGGTACCAGGTCAGGCCTTTTTCCACATTCTGTTTTACGCCCGGCCCGGACTGCAGATAAGCGCGCGCAACCAGGCGCATCGCCTCAATGTTGCCCTGTTTGGACGCCCGCTCCCACCAGGCTACAGCCTTGGAATAATCGAGCTCTACCCCCAGGCCTTTCTGATACAGAAAACCCAGTGCCATCTGCGAATTCACATCGCCTTTTTCCGCAGACTCCTGCCACTCCCTGGCGGCGGTCTTGTGATCGCCTTTAGCCGCCGCTGCCTGACCTGCAGCAAAATCCGCCCACACTGGCGCTGCCGCCAGCCCCAATACTGCTGCTATTCCCCACATTCTCAGTCTGATCATTTTCGCATCCACCTCCTGAATTGCGGCACCAGCATAGCATATGCCAAACGAATCGCAAGCGCCG
>CALMFQ010000044.1 GCA_937863215.1 uncultured Pseudomonadota bacterium | reverse complement strand
CTACGCTGCCGGCTTTGATCGTGAATCGGGGCCGGCGGTGTCGCATCCAGTTCAACCTCATCTGCAGGAAAGCCCTTACAAGGGTAAAACCGGCATTAGCCGTATTCTTAATGCCGCCGGCTATTCGTTTGCCGGCCTGTGCGCCGCCTGGCGCTGTGAGGCAGCATTCCGCCAATTACTGCTGCTGGCCATGCTTGGCATCGGCCTGGTGCTGTGGCTGCCGTTGCCGCAATGGGGCAGGGCATTGCTGGTGGCAGCGCATCTGCTGTCGCTGATGGTTGAATTGCTCAATTCGGCGATCGAGGCCGCAGTCGATCACACTTCGCTGGCACGGCACCAGCTGGCCAAGCGTGCCAAGGATATGGGCAGTGCCGCGCAGTTTGTCAGCCTGACCAATATCGCGGCGCTGTGGGCGCTGGTCTTGCTGTGGCGCTGAGACACTCCGGTACATATTCCCGCTACTTGCCGCAAGAATTGCGTATGATGATGTATTCAATATCGTTTTCGCCGTTTGCCAACGGCTGGCGACAGGCGTGGGAATTCTGACTTGGTGTTCAACGGAGGTGGCGATGGTCGAAACTGAAGAAGTGCAGTCGAGTGAACAATGGGCGCAGCAGATTGCGCGTGCCCTGCACCTGGAGGGGTTGTTGAAGGCGGAAGACGCGCAGCAGGCGATTGAGGTGATCGCCGGCCTGATCGATATGCGGATACTGCTCGACGCCTATTGAAACGGTGCAAGGCAAAGAAAAGCGAGCCATGCGGCTCGCTTTTTTGTTTGGCTGTTGCGGTTCAGATCGCTTGTTCGTTGGTTTCGCCGGTACGGATGCGCACCACCTGCTCGACGCCGGTGACGAAAATCTTGCCGTCGCCGATCTTGCCGGTACGCGCGGCCTTGATGATTGCCTCGATTGCCGGCTCTACCTGCGGTTCGGAAACCACCAGTTCGATTTTTACCTTGGGCAGGAAGTCGACCACGTATTCGGCGCCGCGATACAGCTCGGTGTGGCCTTTCTGGCGGCCAAAACCCTTGACTTCGGTCACGGTCAGGCCGGTTACACCGATCTCCGACAACGCTTCGCGTACTTCATCCAGTTTGAACGGTTTGATCACCGCTTCGATTTTCTTCATGGCTTGCTTTCCATCGTTTGGGCTTGATCGCCCGAGTATAGCCGCTTGCTGCGGCTGCGCAAACAACCGCCGGTTTACAGCCCGTGCGGATACTTGCTGGTGATCGGGTAGCGCCAGTCCTTGCCGAAGCCGCGCGGAGTGATCCGCACGCCCACCGGCGCCTGGCGTCGCTTGTATTCGTTGATCTTGATCAGCCTGACCACGCGCTTGACGTCAGCCTCGGTGTAGCCCTCGGCAATGATGTCGGCGACCGATTTGTTTTCCTCGACATAGGCCTGCATGATCGCGTCCAGCACGTCGTAGGGCGGCAGCGAATCCTGATCGGTCTGATCCGGGCGCAGCTCGGCCGACGGCGGGCGGGTAATGATGCGCTCCGGAATCACCCGGCCGAGGCTGTTGCGATAATTCGACAGCCGGTAAACCAGTGTCTTGGCCACGTCCTTCAGCACTGCGAAGCCACCGGCCATGTCGCCGTACAGCGTCGCATAGCCGACGGTCATTTCCGACTTGTTGCCGGTGGTCAGCACTACACGGCCGGATTTGTTCGACAGCGCCATCAACAGGGTGCCGCGTACCCGAGCCTGGATGTTTTCCTCGGTGGTATCGACTGGCAATCCGGCGAATTCGTCCTGCAGCGCAGTGAGAAAGCTGTCGAATACCGGTCGGATCGGGATTTCGCTGTACTGGCAGCCGAGAATGCCGATCATTTCACGCGAATCGGTGACGCTGATATCGGCGGTGTACTGCGACGGCATCATCACCGCGTGTACGCGCTCGGCGCCAAGTGCATCGACCGCGATTGCCAGCGTCAGCGCCGAATCGATGCCGCCGGACAGACCCAGCAGCACGCCTTTGAAGCCATTCTTGCCGACGTAATCGCGCACGCCGATACACAGCGCCCGATATACGCCGGCCTCGATCGACAGCGGTATCTGGGTGGCGGCTGCTTGCCAGTCGTTATCGACATAGTCGAACAGCGCCAGCGCATCGTCGAATGCCGGCAGTTCTGCGACCACATCGCCGTTGCGGTTCATCAGGAACGAGCCGCCGTCGAAAACCAGTTCGTCCTGAGCACCGGTGAGGTTGCAATAGGCAATCGGCAGTCCGGTTTCTTCCACCCGCTGGCGGATCACGCCATGCCGGCGTTTGCGCTTGTCGATATGGAACGGCGAGGCATTCGGCACCAGCAGTATGTCCGCACCGGCCTGTTTCGCCAGCATGGATGCCTGCGCTTGCCAGACATCCTCGCAGATGGCGAGGCCGACCTTGATGCCGGCGATTTCCACCACGCATGGGTTGCTGCCGGAATCGAAATAGCGTTTTTCGTCGAAGACTTCGTTGTTGGGCAGCGAAATCTTGCGGTAGGTGGCGATGATCTTGCCATTGCGGATGATGGATGCCGCATTGTAACGCTTGCCGCGCTCCTGCAACGGATAGCTGACCAGCAGCGCGATGCCATGCGATTCGGCGGCAATGCGGATCACCTGGCTGGCGCAATCGACATAGAATTCGCGGACGCCGCACCAGGACATGCAGATGATCCGCATCAAGGCTGCGGT
>CALMFQ010000043.1 GCA_937863215.1 uncultured Pseudomonadota bacterium | reverse complement strand
GTAGTACATCATGCCGAGGAAGCCTGCGGTCAGGAAGAAGCCCACCGCGTTGTGACCATACCACCATTGCACCATCGCATCTGCAGCACCGGCGTACACCGAGTACGATTTCATCGGGAACAGCGAAACCGGGATTTCGGCGCTGTTGACCACATGCAGCAGGGCAACGGTCAGGATGAAGCCGCCATAGAACCAGTTGGCAACGTAGATATGCTTGATCTTGCGGGTGGCGATCGTGCCGAAGAACACGATGGCGTAGGCGACCCAGACAATGGTGATCAGGATATCGATCGGCCATTCAAGCTCGGCGTATTCCTTGCCCGAGGTATAACCCAGCGGCAGCGTGATCGCGGCCAGCAGGATCACCAGTTGCCAGCCCCAGAAGGTGAATGCGGCCAGCTTGTCGAGGCACAGACGAGTGTGACAGGTACGCTGCACGACGTAGTACGATGTTGCAAACAGCGCGCTG
Source organism: uncultured Pseudomonadota bacterium (assembly GCA_937863215.1). Lineage (GTDB taxonomy): Bacteria > Pseudomonadota > Gammaproteobacteria > Burkholderiales > SCOH01 > CALMFQ01. Next base: position 4,184 of record CALMFQ010000043.1, on the reverse strand, counting down.
CCACCGAATGCAAAAATTACCGCATTGGTGTGTAACGGACGCAGACGGCTGTAGGTGAGCCAAGGAGTATCGAAATTCAACTCCGGCCACACGAGCTGTGCGGCGCACAAGACGCCGACAGCCATGCCGACAATACCCCAGACGACTGCCATCAGGGCAAATTGCCGCACCACCTTATAGTTGTATGTGGATTGCGATTGCATGGACTTCTCCCAGTGTTGCGAAAAATTGTATCTGCCACGAGTGGCTTATACACCAAGCGATAGTAATTTGACGGGCAGGGTGCCCGCTTGACTTAGGTCAAACTAAACCATTTTGCTAGTAACGGATTGGCGCGCGGATTATGTGCAATGCAATATATCCAGTCAATCAATTATTTTGCCTGGTTTTTTCATATTCCGGATGAGTTCGGTCGTCGTCCAGAATGATCCGGTGTGCCGGACCTTCCAGATCGTCGAGCTGGCCGCTTTTGACGGTCCACCAGAAGATGGCGACAATGAAAAACACCAGTACGATGCTCAGCGGAATCAGCAGATACAGGATTTCCATCGACTCAGTCTCGGGGAACGGATTGTGGGGCCCTGGCCAGGCGCAGTGCATTGGCGACTACCAGCAGCGAGCTGCCTGCCATGCCTATGCTGGCAAGCCATGGGGTCACCAGGCCGGCGATTGCCAGTGGCAGGGCCACTACATTGTAGCCCAACGCCCACCACAGATTTTGCCTGATTATACCCATGGCACGCTGTGCCATCCGCATTCCGTCAATGACCGGCGACAAGTTTTCCGCCAGTAGTACCATGTCGCCGCTGGCACGGGCGATGTCGGAGCCGCTGCCGATGGCAATCGAAACCTGGGCCGCCGCGAGCACCGGTGCGTCGTTGATGCCGTCGCCAACCATCAGCACTGTCTTGCCCTGTTGCTGCAGCGTACGCAGTGCGGCGAGTTTCTGTTGCGGAGTCAGCTCACCGCGCCCGTCGTCGATATGCAATTGCCCACTGATCGCCTGCACCGCAGCGTTGCGGTCGCCCGACAACAGGCTGACGCCGATTCCCTGTTGCTGCAGGGCGGCTACCACGCTTGCCGCGTCGTCTTTCAATTCGTCGCCAATCCGGTAGCAGGCCAGCCATTCGCCGGTGCTGCCCAGATAAATGTGCGATGCCTCGTCCTGGGCGTGCAACTGCGGTGCAGGCTTGCCGACCAGTTGTGCGACGAAATCGGCATGGCCGAGGCGGTAGACTCGCCCTCCATTGCATCCTTCAAGCCCGGCACCGGCAACGTAACTGACATCGTCAATCGACTCTGGCGGCGCGCTCAGCTGTTGTTGCAGCGCTTGCGCAATGGGGTGGCTGGAATGCTGTTCCAGTGCGCGTGCAATGGCGTCGGCGTGGCTCGCCGTACTGGAAAAATATTGACTGCCGATCAGCCGCATGCGGCCGCGCGTTAGCGTCCCGGTCTTGTCGAATACCACGTGATTTACGCGTGCCAGCGTCTCCAGCGCATGGCCGCGTGTTACCAGCAAGCCAAGGCGAGCCAGCCGGCCGGTGGCGGTTGCCAGCGCCGCAGGGGTGGCCAGCGACAGGGCGCAGGGGCAGCTAATGACCAGCACCGCAACGGTAATCCACAACGCACGCTCAGGCTGGTACAGAGACCAGCCGACCGCTGTGGCGGCGGCAACCAGCAGCAGCGCGAAGACAAACCAGGCGGAAATCCGGTCTGCCAGCTGGGCAAAGCGGGGTTTTTCGGCGATGGCCCGATCCAGCAGGCGCACGATTCCGGACAGCGTGCTTTGCATGCCGATGCGGCTTACCCGCAGCACTACCGGATTGCCCAGATTGACGGCTCCTCCGGTCAGCTCATCCTGCGCCTGTTTGGCAATTGGCCGGCTTTCGCCGGTCAGCAGCGATTCGTCTACCGTGGTCGTACCTTCGATAATGACGCCGTCGGCGGGAATGGTTTCGCCGGCACGCACCAGCAGCAGGTCGCCCACTTGCAGCTGCGCTACTGCGGCTTCATGCGTGATGCGCGTTGCCGGATGGTCGCTTAGTTTGTGGGCAAATGCCGGGATCAGCTTGACCAGTTGCTCCACTGCCGAGCCGGCCTTGCGCCGCGCCAGCATTTCCAGATAGCGCCCGCCGAGCAGCAGGAACACGAACATCGACACCGAATCGAAATACACCGCGCCGCTCCGGGTGAGTGTCGCCCAGACGCTGGCAAAAAAAGCCGTCAGTACGCCCAGCGCCACCGGCACGTCCATGCCCGCGCGCCCGGCCTGCAGATCGCGCCACGAGCCCTTGTAGAACGGCAGCGACGAGTAGCACACCACCGGCAGCGTCAGTAGCAGGCTGGCCCAGCGCAGCAGGTATTCAATGTCAGGCGTGATGCTGTCCTTGTCGGCAAGATAGGCCGGTACGGCGTACATCATCACCTGCATCATCGAGAAGCCGGCCAGATAGATGCGCAACAGTGCCGATTTGCGTTCCTTCTGCGCCAGTTGCTCCTGGCGCGCCGCATCGAACGGATGCGCCCGGTAGCCGATGGCGGCGATTGCTTCGAGAATTCGCGATAGCTGGATGCGGTTGTTGTCCCAGCGTACCCGTGCGCGATGGCTGGTGTAGTTGATGTCTACCGACAGTACGCCCGGCAGGTGGCCGATATGCTGCTCATTGAGCCAGACGCAGGCGGCGCAGGTAATGCCCTCAAGTATCAGCGCCGCTTCACGGATGGATCCCGGTTCGCTGAGAACGAAGCTTTGCTGGATTTCCGCGCTGTCGTACAGGCGAATCTGCTCCAGCAATTCGGCCGGTAGTGGCTCGGCGCGTGTCGAGGTCGCTTGGCGATGGGCATAATAGTCGCCCAGCCCGCTGTCAACGATGGTCTGCGCCACCGCCTGGCAGCCGGCGCAGCAGGCGGGATGGTTTACCCCCTTGACTGATATGGGAAAATTGATGTTTTCTGCAACCGGCTGACCGCAATGGAAGCAGCTGGTCGGCGAGGTGGACGGGTGGTATTCCATGCGCGGATTTTAATGGAAAACACCGGCTTATCGCGCCGGATTTGATGGTTTTGCCAGGTGTTACAACTTTTGTTGCTTGTGCAACCCATCGGTTATAATCCGGCGTTAAGCCCTGGGGATCGTTTGGAACTAACTGGATCAAGGCCTTAGAAAACAATTAGAGTTGCAGGCAAGGGGTTTGGCAAGTGGGTATTACAGAAAGAAGAAAACGCGAAAAAGAAGCGCTGAGCCGGAAAATCATGGACGCTGCGCGCGAGATTTTTGTCGAAGAGGGCTACGAGTCGGTAACGATGCGCCGCATCGCCGACAAAATCGAATATTCCGCAACTGCGATCTATTCGCATTTCAAGGACAAGGATGCGCTGATCCGCGCCATCACCTATGCCGACTTCAAGGCATTGACCGACAAGCTGCACGAGGTGGGCGACGAGCTCGATCCGGTTTCGCGAATGCGCCGCATTGCGCATCTGTACGTCGATTTCGGCGTCAATAATCCGAATCAGTACCGGCAGATTTTCATGTCGTCGTCCGGCCCGCTGTACGACGAGGAATTCCGCGAAGACGTGCGCGGCAATCCGGACAAGGATGCCTACGCCTGGATCATCAAGGTCATGTCCGATGCATTGCGTCGCGGCTCGATCGCAATTCCCGAAGGCAAGCTGGAACTCTACGCCCAGACGTTGTGGAGCGCATTCCACGGCATCGTTGCGCTGCATATCGGTTTGCAGGGAGAGACATGGGTGGAGTGGGCGACGATGGAGGAGCGCGTTGACCTGCTGTTCAATCTGATTATGGCCGGCATCATGCGCGAGACAAGCAGGGGCTGACCGGGCAAACGGGCGAAGACAAAAAGGCGTCGTTTGCGACGCCTTTTGCTTGTTTACGGACTGGAGCAAGGCCGGCGTTCAGAACGCATCACCCGGCACGCGCACCCAGCCTTCCATCAACACGCGAGCACTGCGGCTCATGATTGCCTTGGTGACTGTCCAGTCACCATTGACCTGTTTGGCTTCGGCACCCACTCGCAGCGTGCCGGACGGATGGCCAAAACGCACCGCAGTGCGCTCACCGCCACCAGCCGCCAGATTCACCAGCGTGCCGGGGATGGCCGCGGCAGTGCCAATCGCTACTGCCGCCGTGCCCATCATCGCGTGGTGCAGTTTGCCCATCG
>CALMFQ010000042.1 GCA_937863215.1 uncultured Pseudomonadota bacterium | reverse complement strand
GCGTTGCTGGATGTGGCCAGCGGCTTGTTTCTGCGCGCCGATCTGGCGTCGGATAGCGTGGGGGAGCGGGCCATGCTGGTGTCGCAGTTGTCTGCGATGCAGCCGGACGATTTGCTGGTACTCGATCGCGGTTATCCGGCGCATTGGTTGTTTGCGCTGTTGTGGCAGCAACAGCGGGCATTCTGTATCCGGCTGCCATTGAGCTATTCGCCGCAGGTGGCGGCCTTTGTCCGCAGCGGCCAGGACAGCACGATCATCACCTGCCAGCCACAGGCGCAGCATGCGGGATTTGCCGAACATGAGTTGCCGCTGACGCCGTTTCGGCTACGATTGGTGCGGGTGGTGTTGCCATCTGGCCAGATCGAGGTGCTGGCCACCTCGCTGCTGGATGAGGTGCAGTATCCAGCCAGCGTCTTCGGCCAGTTGTATCAGCAACGCTGGCGCATCGAAGAAGCCTTCCGCCACATCAAGTGCCGGCTGAAGCTGGAACGCTTCGGCGGCGAAACCCCGCTCGCGATCCGCCAGGAGTTTCATGCGACCATCCTGCTGCACAATCTGGCGACGCTGGCCGGACTGGAGGCGCTACAGGCCTTGCCGGAAGCCGAACGCAGCGAGCAACACGTCAATCTGACCCATGCCAGCCAGTGGCTGCGCCTGCTGATTCCACAACTTCTGCACCGAACCGGCGACATCGCGACGCTGTGTACCTGCCTGGTTGAGGGCATTCTCTACCAACTCACCCGCAAACGCCCAGACCGGACGGCGCCGCCGAGAAAACGAAACCGGGCCAAGCCGCGTTACCATCGGGCATACAAGTGATTGTTTGGCTTGGGGATTGGCTTATTTTCGCGGCAGTGGGTTGTAGGTGTTGCACTTCACTTTTGAATCCGCCCCAACTAAATATCTACGGCTACCATCGCAAATTCGATTATATTCTTGCGCCTGTCACTTAAAGTTTTTTCTGCCAATGCATTCAACCAATCCAATTCAGTTGTTCCTCAATCTAAGGAAGCACCGCTCACTGATTTTGAGCCTGATTCAGCGCGACGTAACCGGTCGCTATCAAGGATCAATGATGGGAATCATGTGGTCACT
>CALMFQ010000041.1 GCA_937863215.1 uncultured Pseudomonadota bacterium | reverse complement strand
GTTTGCCTCCGAGCTGAAGTCGTTTACTGCCCTGCCGGACTGGCAGGGCGAAATCGACCGCGACGCCTTGTGTTTGTATTTGCGCCATTGCTATATCCCGGCGCCGCGGACGATCTATCAAGGTATCTGCAAGTTGCTGCCCGGCACCTGGCTGACGCTAACCGAAGCGGACTTGAAACAAGGCCGGTTGCCGCTCCCGATGCCTTACTGGACACTGGGGGATGTGGTTGCCCGCGGCTTGCAGCGCCCGTTCAGCGGCAGTGCGAGCGACGCGGCAGACCAGCTCGAACGCCTTTTGCGCCAGGCGGTGGGCCAGCAGATGGTGGCGGATGTGCCGCTGGGCGCTTTTCTATCTGGCGGAGTGGATTCGAGCACTATTGTGGCGCTGATGCAGGCGCAAAGCAGCCGCCCGGTGAAGACGTTTTCCATCGGGTTTCATGAAGAAGGCTACAACGAGGCCGAATACGCTGCCGCTGTCGCGCAGCACCTGGGCACCGAACATACCGAATTGTATGTGACACCGCAGCAGGCGCTGAACGTGGTTCCGCGTCTGCCAGTGCTGTACGACGAGCCTTTTTCCGATTCCTCGCAGATCCCGACATTCCTGGTGGCCGAAATGACGCGGCGACACGTCACCGTGAGTCTGTCTGGAGATGCGGGAGACGAATTGTTCGGTGGCTACAGCCGCTATTACGTGACCCAGGCCTTGTGGAACCGGGTGCGAAAAATCCCTCATGCGCTGCGACGCCCGGCCAGCCGCTTGATCGATGGCGTTCCAAGCAACTGGTGGAGCAACTTGGCCCGGATGCTGCGCCCGTTGCTGCCCCAGGGCTTGCAGATTGCCAACATGGGCGACAAGGCACACAAAATGGCCGAATTGCTCGATGCGGCAGGGCCGCGCGAGCTTTACATCGGTCTGGTGTCGCATTGGCCGACTCCTGAGCAACTCGTGATTGGCGGCCGGGAGCCGGCAACACTGGTCACGGACCCGCACGCCAGACTGCCGGATATCAATCTGATCGAACAGATGATGTATCTGGACATGCAGACTTATTTACCCGGCGACATCCTGACCAAGCTGGATCGGG
>CALMFQ010000040.1 GCA_937863215.1 uncultured Pseudomonadota bacterium | reverse complement strand
TGCTGTTGCCATGTCATGCCAATGGCGCTCCGAAGCCGATCTGCGGCAGATAGCGCTGCGTCAGCAATGAAAACGCCGACTTGTACTTTGCCTGCGCATCGGCAAACACATCCGCCGCGCCTTCGTGGGCCGCGTAGAACATCAACGCACGCCAGAGAATCACCGCCTGTTCTTCGGTTGTGATGGTTGGCTCATCACTCGCCGCCGCCAGAACCGTCGCTGTGCGCCAGTAGCTGATGCGCAGCTTGTACGCCTGATCCGGCAAGGTATTGAGGCGAAGCTGTGTCGGCAGGATCAACGTTGCCACCGATGGCCGCGCAGTTTCTGGCGTACTCAGCCCATAGCGGTCGCGGAAATCGGTGTACGGAAGCCACGAAAGCCGCCCCATGTCCGAACCATCGGGCAACATCACCACGGCAAATGTCTGATCAATTTCGCGCACATCAGCAATGCCAAGGTCTGCCAGTAGCATGTAATCACGCTTGCCGGCAGTCAGCAGCACGTCCGCCTCTTTGCGCAAAAACGCCCACTTGCGCGCAGACTGAATCTCTTGCCACGCAGAAGCGATCCACGCCGCCAGCTTGGCCGGCATGCCACTCAAGCCGGTTACACTGGTCGGCGCAGCGCCTGCAATTCCTGATTCGCGGTGCAGGTCTTGAAGCAGTGTCAGATAGCTCATGACTTATTGCTGAGTGCTGAGCGTGCCAACGGTATGCAGCGCGGCAAAGTTGGTGTCCGTTACGCCAGCGTCAGCATCGAGCTTTGCCAGCAACGCATTGTGCTTGGCGCGCAGCGTTTCCAGATCGGCCTGAACCGAAGCCAGTAAGGCGCGAATCTCGGTGTTTTCTTTGGTGGAACGAGCATTGCCAAGGCGGTCTTTGATCGACGGCATGGGTAAGTCCTTTCGTATTGGGTTTATCAGCAGCCCTGCAACTGAATCGCACGCGCCCACTCACGGCCACGATTGTCAGGGTCGCGATTGATCTGGAACGGGAAATCTGTGCCGATGGTTTCGCGGATCGATGTGGCGGCCTCGGCGGCATAGTCGTTGTTGTTCACGGTCTCGAACTTGTGCGACTGACTGCGCAGCAGGCGCTCAACGAAGTAGCGTGGCACCTCGACAGGCTCGCCACGCGGTAGCCACGCCTGCACGCCATTGACGCCTACTGGCACCATAGGCGGCGCGTTTTTGTCCTGCGTGGTGTGGATCTCGATTTCTACGTACTGCTGCATGAACGCCTCGTAATCGGCGCTGGTATCGAAGATCGACACAACCTGGATATCCGGCGCTTCCATCGCATTCAGCGTATTGATGCCATCGATGCGGCGCACCTGACGGCGCTGCGTGGCCATGTCGTCGGTGGCCAATGGGAGTTGTTTGCTTGCCATGTTCTTTTCCAATAAAAAAGGCCCGCGTGAGCGAGCCTTTTGGTTGAAGTGGAATCCGCTTACACGGTAGCCGGACGATCCGGCAGCGCGGCGATGTTGTACGGCGTGCTGGTCATGCCGGTGGCGTTCCAGTTGGAACCGCCCGGCGTCCAGGTGCCGACAACAGTGCTGGCTGCGCGGTGTGTCGAATACGCGAACGGGGTCAGCGTGTCCGGCACAACCGGGAATTGCGGCGCATCGGTGATGTTGCCGGCCGCATCGCACTTGCCAATGCCGCCCTGCAGCACCTTGACCGTGCCGCTCGAATCCACGCACCACACCAGCACGGTGCATTGACCAGCAACGATACCGGCCAGCGCGGCACCGGTGCGACCGTCAGTGGTCGGCGTTGCGGTGGCGGAAATCGTGCCTTTGGCGTAAACCACGCCCTTGTTGGAGAAGTTGAACGCAGTCGAAGTGCTGTAGGTGGTTGCCGCAGCAGTCAACGCCAGACCAGCCGGGCCGAATGCCATCGAAATACCAAAGATTTGGCTCAGGGTATCCATCATTATCCTTTCGCGTTATGCCGCAACATCGGCGGCAGTTGTTTCGGCATCAGCAGCATGAGCCGTGTCAGCAACGTCCAGCATCACACCAGCCGGCGCAGAGTCGGTGCCATCGGCATGGAACACGCGCAGATTGACGCTGCCATCAGCGTTGACGGCGGTAACAATTGCCGCCTCGTCCTGATACACAACAGAATCAGAAACCTTGTAGATCATATTCATCCTTTCAAGCAGGGCCGGCGCACCGGCCCCGTCAGTCATTACAGAGCGGTAACGCCCACCTCAACCACAGCCATCTGCAGGTCATTCAGACGCACAGCGGTGTAGTAGGTAGAGGCAGAAATCACACCACGCTGGCCCAGCGGGTCATCCTTGGTTTTCTGATTGGCAGGCTGGTGGCCCACGCTCAGCGAGCTTTT
>CALMFQ010000039.1 GCA_937863215.1 uncultured Pseudomonadota bacterium | reverse complement strand
TGGCGTTCCATTACTGCAAGCATTTGACATCGTTGCCAAAGGTCACAGCAACCCCGCGGTATCACGGCTGCTGTTCGACATCAAGGCCGAAGTGGAGACAGGTAGCAGCCTGACCAACGCTTTCCGCAAATACCCGCTGTATTTCGACCCGCTGTTCTGCAATCTGGTACAGGCTGGCGAACAGGCAGGTATTCTCGATACGCTGCTTGACCGCTTGGCAACCTACAAGGAAAAAATCCTCGCCGTCAAAGCCAAGATCAAGTCGGCAATGTTCTACCCGACTGCGGTAATCATTGCGGCATTTCTGATTACTGCCGTGATCATGATTTTCGTGATTCCGGCATTCAAGGATTTGTTCTCGAACTTCGGTGCAGATCTGCCGGCGCCGACCGTCATCGTGATCAATATGTCCGACTTCTTCGTTTCCTACTGGTGGGCGTTATTTGGCACGATTTTCGGCATTGTGTACGGGATCATTGAAGCAAAGAAACGCTCACGCAAGTTGCAGGTAGCGTTCGATAAATTCATGCTGCGTGCTCCGGTAATGGGGGATATTGTGCGCAAGGCCACCATCGCGCGCTGGACACGCACCCTCGCGACGATGTTTGCGGCCGGCGTACCGCTGGTGGAAGCACTGGACTCGGTAGCAGGAGCGTCCGGCAACGCCGTGTATTACGACGCGACCAAGAAAATCCAGACTGAAGTCAGCACTGGCACCAGTCTGACGGTGTCGATGCAAAACAGCGAGGTTTTTCCGAATATGGTGATGCAAATGGTTGCTATCGGCGAAGAATCTGGTGCGCTGGATTCCATGCTGAGTAAAATCGCAGATTTTTATGAAGAAGAAGTGGACAACGCGGTCGAATCGTTATCCAGCCTGATGGAGCCGGTCATCATGGTAGTTCTCGGCACACTAATCGGAGGGTTGGTGGTTGCCATGTACCTGCCGATCTTCAAGATGGGCCAAGCGGTTGGCGGCTAAAGCGGTAGTTATACGGCTGGAGCTTGGTATCTGCGTCCACCGTGCTTGCGTCAAAGGCGGCACCAGGCCGACATTTCTCACAAATTGACGTAGACATACCAAGCCATGGACATTATAGCCACACTGCAAGCAGCTCCCGCCTGGCTGATCGCGACCTGCCTGCTCCTCGGCCTGCTGGTAGGCAGTTTTCTCAATGTGGTCATCCATCGTCTGCCCATCATGCTGGAACGGGCATGGCAGGCCGAATGTGCGTACGCGCGCGGCGAGGAGCCACTGCCACAGCCACGTTACAATCTGGTAGCACCGCGCTCGGCCTGCCCGCAATGTGGCCACGCAATTACAGCAATGGAGAACATTCCGCTCATCAGTTATCTGGCGCTGGGTGGCAAATGCCGGCAATGCCGCACGCCGATCAGCCGTCGTTACCCGCTGGTAGAGTTGCTGACCGGCAGTCTCAGCGCATATATGGCATGGCATTTCGGCTACGGAGTACCACTGCTGGGCGCACTACTGTTCTGCTGGATTCTGGTAGCACTGACTTTCATCGATTTCGACACCCAGCTGCTACCCGACGATCTGACACTCCCGCTGCTGTGGCTCGGACTGGTATTCAACCTGTCCGGCACCTATGTGCCGCTGCCGCACGCGGTGATAGGAGCCATGGCCGGATATCTGATCCTGTGGAGCGTTTACTGGCTGTTCAAGCTGATTCGCGGCAAGGAAGGCATGGGCTATGGCGACTTCAAACTGCTTGGGGCAATCGGAGCCTGGCTTGGCTGGCAGGCGCTGCCACTGGTCATCCTGCTTTCGTCGATCGTTGGCGTGATCGCCGGAATCATCGTCAATCTGCGAGCCCGCCAAGGCCTGGGCACCCCGTTTGCATTCGGCCCGTATCTGGCAGTTGCCGGCATGATCGCCATGCTGTGGGGCTCACAGCTGATGGCCATGTACATGGGGCAGGCTGGATGAAACTGGTAATCGGACTCACCGGCGGAATCGGCTCGGGCAAATCGACCGTAGCCGACATCCTGCAGCAACATGGCGCAGCAGTGATCGATACCGACGCCATCGCGCACGCACTGAGCGCCCCCGGCGGTGCGGCCATTGCGGCCATCCGCCAGGCGTTTGGCGACGAATATATCAACGCCACCGGCGCAATGGACCGCCAGCGCATGCGCCAGCGCGTATTCTCGGACGAAACCGCGCGCAAACAACTGGAACAAATCCTTCATCCCCTGATCCGCCAGGAAGTCGAAAAGCAACTGGCGCAAGCACAGGGCGACTACATCCTGCTGATGGTACCGCTACTGGTGGAAACCGGCGCGTATCGCGAACTGATTGCCAGAACGCTGGTCGTAGATGTGCCCGAAGCATTGCAACTCAGCCGCACCATGCAACGCAGCAAACTCGGTGCAACCGAAGTCCAGGCAATCATGGCCAAACAGGCCAGCCGCGCAACCAGACTGGCTGCCGCCGACGATATTATCGTCAACGATACCGATCTGGCGACGCTGCAACAAAGAATGGCGCCACTGCATCGGCATTACCTGCAGCTGGCAGAATCGGCGAAATACCGTGAATAACCGGTGGATCATTTGTAAAATGACGGATAATCCAGCAAAATAACCAATCAATCCCGGCCGCAGTCTCCATTTGACGTGATCAGCTACGAATTTCCCCTGAGCGAGCGTATCCGCACCTTGTTGCGGCTGGAGGATCTGTTCGCCCGTTTTGCTTATTTCATCGCCAAAACCGACCGGCACGACCATCACTCGGCGCTGCTGGTTCTATTCGAAATCGTCGATGTTTCCAGCCGCGCCGACCTCAAATCCGAGCTGATTCAGGAGCTGGAACGGCAAAAACAATTGCTCGAAGCATTGCGCAACAACCCGCAAATCGCCGAAGAGGCGCTGGAATCGGTGTTGAACGAAATCGAAAAAACTTCAAGTGGCTTACTGGAAATCGTCGGCCGATTCGGCCAGTATCTGCGCGAAAACGAATGGCTGATGGCAATCAAACAGCGCACCAGCATCCCCGGTGGCGCCTGCGAATTCGATCTGCCGTCATACTATTTCTGGCAACACAGCTCACCGCAGCACCGGCAGAACGATCTGGCAGCATGGATGGCGCCGATGCTGCCGGTACGCGAGGGCCTGTCAATCGTGTTGCGCCTGCTGCGCGACAGCGGCAAGACATTTCACTACGTTGCCAAAACAGGCTCGTTCCAGCAGATGTCCGTCGGCAAACAATTCCAGCTGCTCAAGGTTACGCTGGAAGAACGCTATCTGTGCGTACCGGA
>CALMFQ010000038.1 GCA_937863215.1 uncultured Pseudomonadota bacterium | reverse complement strand
TTTCCGCCAACTTTGCCCGTCTCGGCGACGAAGTGTCCGCCGTGATCGACGCCGGTGCCGACATCATTCATTTCGACGTAATGGATAACCATTACGTGCCCAATCTGACCATCGGTCCGCTGGTGTGCGAGGCAATCCGCCCCTGCACCAAAGCGCCGATCGATGTGCACCTGATGGTCAAGCCGGTGGATGCGCTGGCGGCGGCGTTTGCCAAGGCCGGTGCCGATATCATCACCTTTCACCCGGAAGGCAGCGAACACATCGACCGTACCCTGGGGCTGATCAAGGAAGCCGGCTGCAAGGCCGGTCTGGTATTCAATCCGGCCACACCGCTGCATTACATGGATTACGTGATGGACAAGCTGGACATGGTGCTGCTGATGTCGGTCAACCCCGGTTTTGGCGGGCAGAAATTCATTCCGGCAACGCTCGACAAGCTGCGCGAAGCACGCCGCCGTATCGACGAATACAGCGCCAAGAGCGGCCGGCAGATCTGGCTGGAAATCGACGGCGGGGTGAAAGTCGACAATATTGCCGAGATTGCCCGTGCCGGAGCCGATACTTTTGTCGCCGGCTCGGCCATTTATGGCACGCCGGATTACAAAGCCACCATCGCGGCGATGCGTGCCGAACTGGCAAAGGTGTAAGCCGATGACCGTCGCTACCCTCACGCATACCATCAAAGCTGTTGCCATTGATCTGGACGGCACGCTGCTCGATACCATCAACGACCTCGCCGCCGGTGCCAACGGCATGCGCTCGCGTCTGGGCATGGCGTTGCTGCCGCTGGATCGCATCAAGAGTTATGTTGGCGACGGCATGTTGTCGCTGGTCAAGCGCACACTGACCGATTCACGTCATGACGAGCCAGATGTCGATCTGATGCGTCAGGGGCTGGAGCTGTTCAAGACCTGCTACGCCGAAGTGCTGAGTGATTCCAGCCAGCCGTTTCCGCAAGTGATCGATGGTTTGCATGCCTTGCACAATATGGGCCTGCATCTGGCGTGTATCACCAACAAGCCGTTGCGTTTCACCGAGCCGCTGCTGGCGGCTTCCGGGCTGGCGCAGCATTTCCAGCTGGTGTTGGGTGGCGATAGCCTGGCGGAGAAAAAGCCGCATCCGCTGCCGCTGCAGCACGCCGGCCAGTTTTTTTTTTTTTTGCCGCAGCAGCTGGTGATGATCGGCGATTCGGAAAACGATGTGCTGGCAGCAAAGAATGCTGGCAGCA
>CALMFQ010000037.1 GCA_937863215.1 uncultured Pseudomonadota bacterium | reverse complement strand
TGGCGCTGCTGCCTTCGCTGCTATGGCTGGCCTCGAGCCAGCGCCGCCCGCCCGCCGATCCGGTGGCGGCAGCCTATCGACGCTTCTGCCGCCGGCTGGCGCAAGCCGGCCTGCAACGCGAGCCGGCCGAGACCGCCAGCGATTTTGCGCAGCGCGCCAGCGCGCGCTGGCCACAACAACAAGGCGAAATCGACGCCATCACCCGCTTATATCAACAACTGCGCTACCACCCGCAACCGGATCGGCAAGGGCTGCGCCAACTGCAGCAATTGGCGGCCACATTCCGGCCACATACCCGCAAGGCTGCAAGGCAATAGGGGCGCGGCTTGCAGGCAAGGCTACAGACCGCGCCCCTATTGCCTTGCAGACTGCCGGAGCGCACAAGAGCCCCGACCGGGGCAGCGTAGCAAGGCGCTGAACAGGTTCCAGGCCCTGTTGGCATAGGTTACGCAGATCGCGCCCCGTATCGACAGCGCCTACGGCGACGCCTGCAGCTTCGCCAATGCATCCATCAGCTGGTTGAAACGCTTGTCGCCCGGCGCCAGACGATTCGCCTGCAGCAGCGCGTTGCGCGCATCCGCACGCAGCGTATCCGGCGCGTTGCCTTGCTGCATGCGGGTAATCAGGATATAGGCAAAGTTGAACAGCACCCGCACGTTGGCCGGCAAGGCCGCACGCGCCTGATACATCGACTCCACCGCTTCGTCGATCTTGCCCTCGCGTGCCAGCAGCACGCCGCGGTTCATCAGCTCAATCGCTTCCTGACGCGATGCCTCGACCAGCGCGGCGCCCTCTTCAGCCATATTGGCCGCGACGAACACTTGCTGCACCTGATTGAGCAGCTCGCGGTTGTCATGATTATTGCGCACCACCGATTGCAGCAGTTCAACCGCCGTCTCGCGCCGGCCGGTGGCCAGCATCAGCGATGCGGCTTCCATGCTGGCCTCGCTGCCAGGCTTGCCGGCCATTCCCTGCAGCAGCTCGCCGACTTCGCCGGCAAGCTGCTCGGCTTTTTGCGGATTGTTGCTCGCCTGATAAATCAGGCCTTCGGCCGATTTGGCACGCAGCCTGATATCGTCGCCGGCCATCTGCTTCTGCAGCAATCCCAGCGTCTTCAATGCCTCATCCGGCTTGTTTGCGCCCACCACTTTGGCCAGGCCGAGATAAGCGTCGGCCGATTTCATCACCGAATGCTCACCGACCACCACGCTCTTGCGGAAAGCCTGCTCGGCGGCGTCCCTGTCACCCCGCTTCAGCGCCAGTTCGCCAAGATTCTTCTGCCGCAGCGGCGAGTTCGGCCACAGCCGCAACGCGGCTACCAGCGTCTGTTCCGCTGCCTCGGCATCGCCCAATTGCTGCTGCGCCCGCACCAGCCAATCGTAGGCTTCCAGATAAGTGCGATTTTCCTCAATCGTCTGCTGCAGCAGATCGCGCGCGGCGGCGTAATTGCCGTTATGGAAATGCACTTTCGCCAGCCCGGTTTTAGCCCACGGCAATTCGCGCTCGGCCAGCACCTGCTCGTACACCTCGCGCGCCCTGTCCCACTCGCCGGCGTTGAGCAGAATCTGGCTTTTCAGCCGTTGCAGCTCGCCGGCATTGGCACGATCGTATTGCAGCCGCTGGTCGCACAACGCGACTGCCTTGCTGAAATTCTTCGCCTGCATCGCCTGATCGATTTCCTGCAGCGCAGCCTTGCGTGTCCAGATTTTCTCCAGCCGGGTTTCCAGCAGCGCCGCGGTCACCGGCTTGATCAGATAGGCATCCGGCTGATATTCGACCGCCCCCATGATCGCATCCGAGGTTTTTTCCGCCGTAACCATGATCCAGGCACAGGCCGGGCCGACCAGATTGCGCACCTTGGCCTCTTCCAGCAATTGCTGACCAGTGCGCCCGGCACCAAGGTTGTAATCGCACAGCACGATATCGTAGCGATGGTTGCCCAGCATGCCGACCGCCTCCCCGCCGCTGGCTGCGATATCGACCCGCTGCGCCCCCAGTTCGCGCAACATATCGCGCAACATGGTGCGCATACCCTGAAAATCGTCGATGACGAGGCAATACTGCCGGGAAAAATCGATCATGAGCGGGTCTTTCTGGCTCAGGGAAGTTGCAACACGAAGCAGCCGCCGCCGTAGGCACCGCCGTTTTCCAGCTTGATGCAGCCGACGCTGCCACGGTTGCGGTGCAGCTGTGCAACCTTTTCGGCGAAATACAGGCCGAGCCCGGTACTGCCGCTGGCAAAATCGATTGCCTTGCGCCCGGAACTGCCGTCCAGCAACATCGATGGCGGATAACCGCGGCCATCGTCCTCAATCCGCAGCTCCAGCAGCTTGCCGTTTTGCCGCGCCAGCAGCTTGACCTTGCTCCTGGTGTAATGCACGGCATTGTTGAGCGCATGGTTGACCACGCCGGAAACCAGGTCATCGTCGAAATGCCATACCAGCCCATCCTCGCATTCGATCTCCAGCCTGACCTTGCTCGATGCGATCAGCGGCTGCGCCTGCGACACCACTTCGTCGAGAAAGTCGCATACCACGTGGTATTGCGGGTCGAATGGATAGAGCTCCTTGCCCAGCTTGTAGACAGCCAGCAAGTGAATCAGGTTGGAATTGACGCGCTTGACCTCATAGAACATGTGCGCCAGCTGATCGTAGTCGGCGCTGTCTTCCGGCGACAGATCGGCCAGCATCTTCTCCAGCATGGCGCTGAGCAGGCCGAGCGAGTTTTTCATGTCATGCACCGATGACACCAGGAATACCGACAAATCCGGCTGCTGTTCAGATTCCATCATCTCCACCGCTCCTCCCGCCATCAGGCGTCTGGCTTCTCATGCAGTATAAGAAAAATTCCCGCATCTGCTCCGGGCGGCTTCAGGCAGCGATCCTGCCCGACAGCGGCAGCGGCAAAAAAAATGCGCCGGCTAGCGGCGCATTTTTTGTTCAAATCCATACCGGATCAAAGCAGGTATTCCTTGGTCACACCGCGGCGGCGCAGCAGACGACGCAGGCCTTCCAGCGCCTCGATCTGGATCTGGCGTACACGTTCGCGGGTCAGCGACAGGCTTTCGGCCAGGTCTTCCAGCGTACAGATGTCATAGCCGTTGAGGCCGTAACGACGCTCGATCACCATGCGCTGCTTGTCGTTCAGCTGCCCCAGCCATTCACGTACGTAACGCTCGATCTCGGCGTTGTGGAATACCGCTTCCGGGCCTTCCTGCTGCTCATCCGGGATCGACTCGCCGATCGACAGCATCGGGTCGATGTCCAGCGGCGCATCCAGTGACGCCATACGCTCGTTCAGATTGAGAATGCGGCGGACGTCCTCCACCTGCTTGCCCAGCAGGTGGGCAATGTCTTCCGCAGTCGGCTCGCGCCCCATCTGCGCCTCAAGGTGGCGCTGGGCACGCAGATAGACGTTCAGTTCCTTGATTACATGCACCGGCAGACGGATGGTGCGCGACTGATTCATGATCGCGCGCTCGATACTCTGGCGAATCCACCAGGTAGCGTAGGTGGAGAAGCGGAAACCGCGTTCCGGATCGAATTTTTCCAGCGCATGCATCAGACCGATATTGCCTTCCTCGATCAGATCCAGCAGCGCCATGCCGCGGTTGATGTAATGCTTGGCAATATTCACGACCAGACGCAGGTTGTGCTCGATCATCTTCTGGCGCGCTTCGAAATCGCCCATGACCACACGACGCGCCAACTCACGTTCCTGATCCGCCGTCAGCAGTGCATTGTGGCCGATGTCATTCAGGTAGATCTGAGTAACATCGCTCAGCAATTCGCCGCTGCTCGTACTTTCCGTTTCCTGAGGTTCGTCTTCGGCTTCCTGCTCTTCATTCAGCTCAGCTTCGACGGTGTCGTCCTCGATTACGTCTTCCTCATCCATTGTCATCAGTGTTTTATTCATGATTTGTCTGCCGGCAAAAATTTTAACGGGTCCACCGGTTTACCGAACCGGCGAATCTCGAAATGCAGCTTCACCTGACTGGTGTCGCTGTCTCCCATTTCCGCGATTTTGTCTCCTTTTTTCACTACTTCCCCTTCTTTGACCAGCAACTGATGGTTATGTGCATAAGCCGACAAATATGTCCTGTTATGCTTGATGATCAACAGCTTGCCGTAGCCTCGCAGCCCCGAACCACTGTAAACCACCTTGCCGGCCGCGGCAGCATAAACCGGCTGACCGCGCTTTCCGCCGACGTCGATCCCCTTTGAACCGCCGTCACCGAAACCTTGCTGCAATTTGCCGTCTGTCGGCCATTGCCAGGTATCGACATCATCGTCTGCATCAGTTGACGTTGACGTCGAAGTAATCTTGTTATTCGAAGACTTTTCCTGCTCCGCTTCGTTATTCCTGCTCGCCGTTTCCGGCTGCGGCGCCTTGCCGGCCGCTTTCGTTTCCGCTTTAACGGCAGGTTTGCCGCCAACTTTAGTCTCTGCAGCCGATTCCGGCGGCTCTGCGGCCAGCTTCAATTGCGCCAGTGCGGTCGCCGAGTAAGCAATCTTCACCGCCTTCGGCCCACGCAGCAACGGTGCCGCAAAGTTGGCATTTGCTACCGATTCTGCAGGCTTCGAAGTCGGCCTGGGTTCGGTCAGACGCAAGGTCTGATCAACCAGAATCACGTTCGGATCGGCCAGCCCGTTCCATTGGGCAAGATCGCGGTAATAAAGGCCGTGATCGAGTGCAATGCTGTAAAGCGTATCGCCTCTCTTGACGGTGTAGCCTGCCGGCCGCCAATCGGCCTCTTCG
>CALMFQ010000036.1 GCA_937863215.1 uncultured Pseudomonadota bacterium | reverse complement strand
CCTTTGCGCACATAACCGAGCCGGTGCAGGATTTGCGCCATGCGCATTGCCACCGTGGTTTTGCCGGTGCCGGGGTTGCCAGTAAACGACATGTGCAACGGTGGCGCGCTGCCGGTCAGGCCCAGCTGGTTGCGGGCCTTTTCCACCAGCAGCAAGGCAGCGGTTTCACGGATACGTGTTTTCACCGGTGCCAGCCCGACAAAGTCGCGTGCCAGCTCGTCAAACAGCGACTGGATATCGCTCTGACGGTACAGCTCGGCCAGGTTAACCGAAGCTGGAGTGGTGTCAGCCTCCGGCGCAGAAATGACATTGGCAACTTGCATGATAGTGTCTCGCGGCTAGTAAAAATGCAAGCGCGGCGCACCCTTACGGTGCGCCGCCATCACGATTGCAAATCAATAACGCTCGCCGGCCGGGCGCTGCACCGCATAACCCTGGGTGGTGTAACGCACCATGCGGCTCTCGCCTTCCTGGCGGACCAGGCCAAAGCCGGGCTCGCTGGCCGGGCGGTTGACGATGAACGACAGGCGAATCGATTCAATGCCCCGCGTCGAATCAAAAGCGTTGATCTTGATGTAGTGATTGGGGAAGGTCTTGCGACATTCCTGCAATTCCAGCATCGCACCGGCGGCATCGTGCAGGTCGAACATCGGCGTGCCGAACATTTCCCAGTAGCAATTGCGCGGGTGCGGGTCATCGGTATATTCCACCGACAGCGACCAGCCCTGCTGCAACGCATATTCCATTTGCGCGCGGATTTCGTCGTCGGTCAGATCCGGCAGAAACGAAAAGGTACCTTGAGTGATTTTCATGTTTGCCAATCCTTACGATGCAGTGGGGGTCGGAACAAAGTCTGGCGTATCGGTAGATGCGTAGTTGAAGCTGACATCCTTCCAGGTATCCAGCGCCTGACGCAACGGCGTACACCACTTGGCTGCATCCAGCAGGATTTGCGGGCCTTCGCTGGCGATATCGCGGCCTTCGTTGCGCGCCTTGACCATGGTTTCCAGCGCTACGCGGTTGGCAATCGCGCCGGCCTGAATACCGCCCGGATGGCCGATGGTGCCGCCACCGAACTGCAACACCACGTCGTCGCCGAACAAGTCCAGCAACTGGTGCATCTGCCCGGCATGGATACCGCCGGAAGCCACCGGCATCACCCGGCGCAGATCGGCCCAATCCTGATCGAAGAAAATGCCGCGCTGCAGATCCTGCCGGGTGAATGCTTCGCGGCAGACGTTGTAATAGCCCTGCACCGTGTTCGGGTCGCCTTCCAGCTTGCCCACTGCGGTGCCGGCGTGCAGGTGATCGACCCCGGCCAGACGCAGCCATTTGGCGATAACGCGGAACGATACGCCATGATTCTTCTGCCGGGTGTAGGTGCCGTGGCCGGCGCGGTGCATGTGCAGGATCATGTCGTTCTTGCGGCACCAGTTGGCCATCGACTGAATCGCGGTCCAGCCCACCACCAGGTCGATCATGATCACCACCGAGCCCAGCTGTTTGGCCATCTCCGCCCGCTCGTACATGTCTTCCATGGTGGCGGCGGTCACGTTCAGATAGTGGCCCTTGACCTCGCCGCTGTTGGCGCCGGCCTTGTTCACCGCTTCCATGCAGAACAGGAAGCGATCACGCCAGTGCATGAACGGCTGGGAGTTGATGTTTTCGTCATCCTTGGTGAAATCCAGACCACCCGTCAGACCTTCGTACACTACCCGGCCGTAGTTGCGGCCCGACAGGCCAAGCTTCGGTTTCATGGTAGCGCCCAGCAACGGACGGCCATATTTGTCGAGACGTTCACGCTCGACAATGATGCCGGTCGGTGGCCCCTTGAAGGTTTTGACGTAAGCCACCGGCAGGCGAATATCTTCCAGACGACAGGCTTTCAGCGGCTTGAAGCTGAACACGTTGCCGATCAGCGACGCGGTCAGATTGGCAATCGAGCCTTCTTCAAACAGGATCAGGTCGTACGACACATAGGCGAAATACTGCTGCTCGGTCGGCGTGCCCGGGCCGGT
>CALMFQ010000035.1 GCA_937863215.1 uncultured Pseudomonadota bacterium | reverse complement strand
TCTTAATCATGGCTGATTGTATAGTGTAGCGTTTCGCTTATCAATTATTCGAGACGAGGCGCAAACCTTGCTTTCCCTGTTCGCTGGTGCTGAACACAATTCCGGCCTGCTCCAAAATCCATCCTTCAAGCTTGGCGTGCCACATGCGTAGCAGATCAAGCGGTCGGCGGCGGTAGTGTTTCTCTGCGATGGCGCTTGGTTTGTGGCCCATGATTTGCGCCACGATGCCCGTTGGCATTTCTGTCCACTCGGCCAGAGCGCCAAACGAGCGACGCAGACCATGCGACGTCAAATGCGGCAAGCCGGCGGCTGCTAGTGCTTGGTTGTGGGCAATTCTCGGCTCTTGAAGGCGCCCGTTCCCTGCCATAGGGCTGCTGAATACCCATTCATTCCGGCGCGGCAGAGCAGCCAGCAAATGCGCAACATAGGGTGTTAGCGGTATCGTCCGCGAGCCTTCCACCTTGTCATTGATAGTGATACCGGCCCATTGGAAATCGACATCCACCCAGCGCAGTTCCGCCAGTTCCTCGCGGCGTGCTCCTGTCAGCAACAGCGCTTGCAAGTAGGCGCTGATTACTGGGTTTCCGATTTGCCGCACGGCGGCGAACCACAGCGGCAACTGCTCGCGTTGCAAGCAGTCGTCCTTGCTTTTGGGTTCTGGCAGCGTATCTCTTACTTTTCGGTCTGTAAGCGCTCCATCTGGCACTAATCCCTTTAGTTCGTCCTCGTGTTCGCACCAGTTCAAACAGCCGCGCAGCAGGCGAAAAGCCAGAGCCGATGAAGTGGGGCGGGTTGCCGTTTCATGCTCCAACCATGCGGCAATCTTCTTGCCGGCCAGGTCAGATAGCTTGGTTGCCAGCAGCGAGGCCAGAGGGCCCGGCTTGGTTTCACCATTGCCGCGTGCTTTCAGCTCGCCACCCTCATGCGCAACTGCGTAATGGTCGGCAAGATGCCGCTTTCCCCATGTGCTCTTACGGTCATCGATATATAGCTGCCACACGTCGCGCAGCGTGACTTGCTGGCGCTTGGCTTCGACATTCTTCGCCGCATGCGCTGCGGCCTTCTCTGCTCGCTGTTCGCGTGGGTCTACGCCTTGATCAAGCAATGTTTGCAGACGGCGGGCTTCGGCCTGCGCTTCGCTAACGCTCCAGCTCTTGGGGTTGCCAATTGTTACCCGCAATGCTTTGCCGTGCAGCTTGCCCTGGAAGATATATGCCTTGGCTCCTGCTCGCGTCGCGCGTATGGCTAGGCCCGGCGCTTTCTCGTCCCACAAAAAGGCTTGGTCCTTGTCGGCAGGGCAAACGAAGTCAGCCACGCGGGGAGCGGTAAAGGAAATTTTCGATACGTTCGACACGTTGAGCACCCCCGGCTAATTGGTTACATGGCATTCCATGTAACCGCCATGTAACCAGATTTCGGGAATGTGCGTCAACAATTGGGAATCGTCGTGCTGGCGTAGTGTTGTGTATGTTGCTGTATTTGATTGATATTTATGGATTGCCGGAATGGTGATCAACGCGGGGAAACACGATTTTGCTCGGACTCATAATCCGTTGGTGCCGGGTTCGACTCCCGGGGGGCCCACCAGTCGATCTGTTGGTTTAGGCCGACAATTCCCCGTCTGATTTTCGTTTGGTTTGCCGCTCTTGCTGCGGGACGTATCTATCTGCAGTGCCGTTGGATGGCTCTTGTCGGCGTTTTAGTCCCGGTATTGATCGCGGATCGCCATGATTTCATTCCAGGTCTTGAAGAAGGCGTCGATGCATTGTGGGTCGAAATGGCTGCCGCTGTTTTCGTGCATGAAGCGGACGGCTTCTTCAACCGGCCACGCCTTTTTGTACGGGCGTTCGGAGGTGAGTGCGTCGAATACGTCGGCGACGGCGACGATTCTGCCTTCCAGCGGGATGTTTTCACCCGCAGTGCGGTTCGGGTAGCCGCTGCCATCGAATTTCTCATGGTGGGTCAGGGCGATGATTGCCGCTTTCTGCAGCAGCGGGGACGGGGAATCCTTGAGAATTTCATAGCCAATCATTGCGTGCTGACGCATGATTTCCATTTCCTCCGGTTCCAGCCGGCCGGGCTTCAGCAGAATGTGGTCCGGGGTGCCTACTTTACCGATGTCGTGCATCGGTGCGGCGTCAAGGATCAGGTCGAGCTCAGTTTGGGGTAGCCCGAGATTGCTGGCTATCACGCGTGAATAATTGGCCATGCGCAGGATGTGCGCACCGGTTTCCGGGTCGCGGTATTCTGCTGCCTTGGATAGGCGGATGATGGTTTCCCGTTCTCTGACAAGGATTTCCCGGGTGGCGGTTGCGACTTCTTCGGCAAGCCAGGTTGCGCGATCGGCCAGGCGTTTCTGGTTTTGCCGCAGCAGTAGCAGGTTTTTGGCTCGTGCACGAAATTCGGTCTTGTCTACCGGCTTGGTCAGAAAATCGGATGCGCCCAGCGTGAGGGCTCGATGCCGTACCTCGCTGTCCTGGTTTGCGGTGATCATCAGCACGGGCGTATCCTGGCGGCCAGGGTGCCGGCGCAACGCCTCTATGAATGCCA
This sequence comes from uncultured Pseudomonadota bacterium, assembly GCA_937863215.1. GTDB lineage: Bacteria > Pseudomonadota > Gammaproteobacteria > Burkholderiales > SCOH01 > CALMFQ01. Next base: position 3,495 of record CALMFQ010000035.1, on the reverse strand, counting down.
TGCCGTCCGGGTGCGGCATCATGTAGTCGATGACGATCAGGTCGGGATCTTGTTCCAGGCAGTATTGCAGGCCGGCTGCGGAATCGGTGAAGGTGATCGGCACCGCTTCGTCGACTGCTTTGACCAGGTGGCGCAGCAGTGTTACGTTGATTTCATTGTCGTCGACGATTACTACATTCACCTTGCTGCTCCCGTGCATGAAAAAGGCGGCCAGCATGCCGCCACTCTCATTCTAGTCAATGCCCGGGGTGCGGCAATGTGAATATGCCGCAATGGGTCAATTGGCGCGTAGTTCTGCCAGCAATTCACTTTCCAGCTTGAGTAACGACTTCTGTTCCTGCAGTGCGGCGCCATTGATCAGGAAGGTGTCTTCTGCGCGCTCGCCCAGGGTGCTGATTTTGGCCGAGTGAATGCTGATCTGGTAGGCAGCGAGCACGCGGGTGATGCGCGACAGCAATCCCGGCCGGTCGCCTGCCACGATGCTCATTACGTAGTAATTCTGCTTGTCATCGAGCCGGATATTGACTTCCGGTGGTAATGGAAAATGCTTGAGCTGACGCGACACGCGTCCGGATAGCGGTGGCGAGATGGGGGTTTGTTCGCGGATCCGGGTGCCCAGTTCGAATTCGATGAAGGCGATCAGGTCGCGATAATTATCTTCTTCGTGCTCGGGGATGAAGACATAGAAGCTGTCCAATGCATAGCCATGACGGGTGGTGTAGATTTTGGCATCGACGATGCTGTAGCGTGCGCGTTCGAAGAAACTGCAGATGCGCGCAAACAGATCGGTCTGGTCCGGGGTGTATACCAGTACCTGCAGGCCATCTCCGGTTTCCGACAGGCGCGCCTTGACCAGCGGCTCAGTCTGATTGACACGGTTGTGCAGTTGGCGGGTGTGCCAGGCGATTTCCTTGGCGTCGTGGCGCATGAAATAGACGCTGTCCAGTTGTGCCCACAGTGCCTTGTGCGCATCTTCGGTCAGGCCCCAGAAGCGCAGTTGGCTGAGCGCTTCGGCCTGGCGTTCGTCCAGATACGAGCGGTAGTTGTGACTGCCATCGGTCAGGATGCGCGATGTTGCGTGATACAGATCTTCCAGCAGCTTGGCTTTCCAGTTGTTCCAGACTTTCGGGCTGGTGCCGCGGATATCGGCCACCGTTAGCAGGTAGAGTGCCGTCAGCCGGCGCTGGCTGCCTACCAGACGGGCAAAGTTGCCGACCACTTCGGGGTCGTAGACATCTTGCTTCTGTGCTACCGCCGACATGGTCAGGTGTTGTTCCACCAGCCAGCTTACCAGTTCTGCTTCGGCCGGCGGCAGGCCGTGGCTCTTGGCGAAGCGCAGCGCGTCAACCTTGCCCAGCTGCGAGTGATCGCCGCCACGCCCCTTGCCGATATCGTGGAACAACCCCGCCATATACAGGACTTCCGGTCGTTCAAACGCCGACATCAGCCGGGTGCAGAACGGATATTCGTGAGCGAACTCGGCTATCGCAAAGCGCCGCAGGTTGCGCACCACCATCAGGATGTGTTCATCGACCGTATATACGTGAAACAGATCGTGCTGCATCTGGCCAACGATGCGGCCGAACGCGGGAATGTAGCGCCCGAGCACGCCGTAGCGATTCATGCGGCGCAGGATGCGGGTCTGCCCCTTCGGCTGGCGTAGAATGGCCATGAACATCTGCTTGTTGGCCGGATCGCGGCGAAATTCGGCATTGATGCGCGAACGGGCATTCCATAGTGCGCGCAGTGTCTTGGCGCCCAATCCTTTGAGCTGGTCGTTTTGCTGTAGCAGCAGGAATGCTTCCAGAATGGCCGCCGGCGTGTTTTCGAACAGGTTCAGATCGCGTGCCAGCAGCATGTTGTTGCGCGTCTGGAAGCGCTCGTTGATGATCACCGGTTCGTCGATTAGCGACGAGTAGATGTGTGCGCGCAGATTCTGGATCAGGATGTCGTTGAGCTGTATCGCGGTGCGTGCGGCGCGATAGTAGATCTGCATCAGCTGTTCGCTGGCGCGGCGGCTACGGGTATCGGCCAGTCCCATTTTCTGCGCCAGCTGGTTCTGCAAGTCGAACAGCAGCCGATCTTCGCGCCGGTTGGCGATATAGTGCAGGCCAATGCGCAGCGATTGCAGCAGGCGTTCGGCGCGTTGCAGCTGGCGCGCTTCTGTTGGCTGGATGATGCCTTGCAGCCCCAGTTCGCGCCAGGAATTGCCCAGGCCGCAGGCTCGGCCGATCCAGGTGATGGTCTGCAGGTCGCGCAGTCCGCCCGGGCTCTCCTTGATATTGGGTTCGAGGTTGTAGGCCACGCCGTGATAACGTGCGTGGCGTTGTTGTTGTTCCAGCAGTTTGGCCTCGAGGAATTCGGCCGGGTTCATTGCCGCATGCAGGGCTTGCTGCAGGCGTGCGAATTCGGCCGGGTCGCATTGCAGTGCACGGGCTTCGAGCAGCGCTGTCTGCACCGTCAGGTCCTTGCCCGATTCTTCCAGGCATTCGGCCAGCGTGCGTACGCTGTGGCCGATATCCAGCCCTACGTCCCAGTACAGCCCGATCAGTGCCTCGGCTTTCTGTCGCAATGCCTCATCCTGGTTTTCCGGCAACAGAATCAGGATATCGATATCGGAATAGGGGAACAGTTGCTTGCGGCCATAGCCGCCAACTGCGATTAGGCCTGCGCATGCAGGAAAATCCAGCCCTTGCCATAAGCCCGTCAGTACCTCGTCGGTAAGCTGGGCGGTCTTGAGTAGCAGACTGTCGATATTGTGATCGGCCAGGTATTTGGTCTGCAGTTCGGCGCGGCGCTGTTTGAGCAGCTCGCGCCAGTATGCGGCGTCGGGCAGTGTGGGCATGGAGGGCGGCCGGCTAACGGGTCAGGCTGGTTTGGCTGGGGTATCGGCGGATACGGTCAGGACTTCATAGCCGTCGTCGGTCACCAGAATGGTGTGCTCCCACTGTGCCGAAAGGCTGTGGTCCTTGGTGACCACGGTCCAGCCGTCGCCGAGCACGCGAATACCGGCCCTGCCGGCGTTGATCATCGGCTCGATGGTGAAAATCATGCCGGCTTGCAGTTTCATTCCGGTGCCGGGACGGCCGTAATGCACCACTTGCGGCTCTTCGTGAAACTGCTTGCCGATGCCGTGACCGCAGAATTCGCGTACCACGCTGTAGCCGCTGGCTTCGGCGTATTTCTGGATGGCGTGGCCGATATCGCCCAGGGTTTTGCCCGGTTTTACCTGTTCAATACCCAGCCACATGCATTCATAGGTAATCTGGCACAGGCGGCGCGCCTGGATCGACGCCTCGCCGACCATGAACATGCGGCTGGTATCGCCGTGGTAGCCATCCTTGATTACGGTGATGTCCAGATTGACGATGTCGCCATTCTTGAGAATCCGTTCCTTGCTGGGTACGCCATGGCAAACCTGATGATTGATCGAGGTGCAGATCGATTTCGGGTAGGGTGCGTGGCCTGGCGGAGCATAATTCAGCGGCGCCGGAA
>CALMFQ010000034.1 GCA_937863215.1 uncultured Pseudomonadota bacterium | reverse complement strand
GCTCAACGAGCGTGGCTGAAGCGTGCCTTGGACAAAAATTTGTCAGGCGATGATGGGGGCTCTTTCGTCGGCAAGACCTATGCCGAAATGGCGGAAATATTCAATCAAAAGCATGGGACTAGCTTGTCGGCCGAAGGTCTGCGTTACAACGTCCGAACCTTGGGTAAGAAAGGTTTATCGCCAGGTAGAACGTTCCATCGATCGGAGGAACACAAGCTGGTTGGCGAAATCGGCCATTTGATGCTGGCTATTACACGCTGGTCAACACGCAAGGTATATTGTCTGATGCGGGAAAATTCCCGTTTTGTGTTTCCGATGGTCAGTTGCGTGTCGTTTTACAATCTACTGCGTGCGGTCAAGCCAGTGCCGCCCTCAAGGCTGCCCGACCCATCTGCTCGATATCTGCCAAAGCGCTACCAACTTCGCTTACATCAGATTTGTCTTGTCGATATCGACGGCAACCCTGTCGGAGTATGGCTGGTCGGTTTTGAAGCCTACACGGGCTTTTGCCATGTGCAGTGGTTTGAGCTTCGCTATCAGCGACGACATACCAAGCCAGGCAGGCCAAAAAAGATTCCGGATGGCAAAGAATGCCCCACCGCCCTTCTGCTACCCCAGTCACAAATACTGTTGCCAGAGAAACTGGTCATCGATTTTTGCGAGCAGCTTCAGTCACGGTTTTATTTGCCCCTGACCCAATTCCAGATTCCACATGGACAATCATCGGCAAGGCTAGCTGAAGGCCTAAAATTTGGTGCATGGGTGCCCGACATTGCCGTTGATTCCCTACCCGGAAGCGTAATCACGTTGCCCGCTACCAGTACATCGAAAGACTTCGAACGGTGGCAGAGTAGAGCCCGACGATGGATAAACCACCATAACCGGCATTTGGTGCAAGAGCACATTGCAGACGAGTGGAATAAACTTCTTTCCGAGCAACTGAAGCAGCCTGCGCGCGCCTCTAAAAACTGCCTTTTTGCCGGAGATAAACGTCGGACACGCAAGAAGGAGAAAGAAGCGTTGAGCGATTTTTATCGGACACATCCGCGCTACCCCGGCAAGCTTGCGCCGCTAACGTTGCGGAAAAAAATCGTGCGTCTGGAAAAAAAGCCCGAAACACCGGGCGAGACAGCGGTAGTTCAACCGCCGGATAACCCACCCGCAAGCGATACCGCATCGGCCACCAGCTGACTGGCGCTGCGCAGCTGTGATTCGGCCAGAAACGCGTAGCGGGTTGCCGTCAGGGTGCTGCTGCTGTGACCGAGCAGTTTCTGAGCCTGACTGATGTTTCCGCCATTGTTAATCAGCAGGGTTGCCGCGCTGCGCCGCAGGTCGTGAATCTTCAGATCGCCAATGCCTGCTCGCAGCAGCACCCGAACAAAGGCTTTGGACGGATTGACCAGATGCCCTTTGCTAGCGCCGGGAAAAACATACTCAGAATCACTCGCAGTTTGGCGGCCCAGTAAAACTTGCATGGCGATATCGCTGAGCGGCACGGTACGGGATTTGCCGCTTTTGCTGCGACTAGCGGGAATCTGCCAGATACGTTGTTCCAGCGATATTTCCTCCCAGCGAGCCTGCAGACATTCCTCGCGTCGTCCGGCCGTGACCAGTGAAAACAACAGGAAATCGGCTGCGACCCGATTGGGTTCCTCTGCCAGCGCAGCGAGAAAACGTTTCAGTTCGTCACCTGCCAGCGTACGGTTGCGGACATTATGCTCGGGATGCATGCGGATGCCACGACAAGGATTGCGTTCGCAACGTTCCAGCGTAATGGCGACATTGATCACCCGTTTCAATAGCGACAGGATGCGGTTGGCAGTGGCAGCGCAGGTTTGCACGCGTTTTGCGTCATGCAAGCGCAAGATATCGGCAGGCTTGATATCGGCAAAGCGCAGAGCGCCCAGCGTCGGCGCGATATGCAGACGCCAACGCGTTTCGATGTCTCTGGCACTGCGCAATGAGGTCCGGGCATGTGGCAGATAATCATGCAGGAAGAATTGTTGCAGTGTCGGTGCAGCCGCTTCTTTGCTGCGCTCCTCTAGCGGATCGATACCACGGGCAATCTGATCGCGCATTTCCAGCGCCACGCGGCAGGCCTCGGCCGGCTCCATTCCCGGAAACACGCCAATCTTGATCGCACGCTTCTGGCTGTCAGGCCGACCCGGCAGAGGAATGCTGTAGCGCAGCAGCCAGCTCTTATTGCCGCGCTTGCTGACGACCAGCTTCAAACCCGGAGGCGCTTCCGCCGAGGTATATTCAATTTCCCGACTGGTGTGTTCAGCCGGGCACGGTGGAAGGCTATCAATCACCTTCCGGGTAAATCGGATTTGGCGTCGCATGGTTCACTCCAATTCAAACTCATCGATAAAGAACGTGACTCCCCGTCAGTTCACAGAAAAAATTCGAGCCAAGAACTACAAATCCGTGGCACACCCCGTCCGGCCATTGCGCAAACGGCCATAAAGTCAGGCAGCAACTCGCAGTCACAGACACAAACAGGGGTAAATGGCGGCGGGAAGTAGCGCTCTGGTGCATTTCTGGTTTTTTGGGCAGGCGTCGTTGCCTTCAGATGGCGGCATTGCGCCGCAGCTGCATCAACACGGTTGCCTCCCGCGCCTGCTGTTCGGCTTCGGCACGCGATAAGCCGGCATCAAATTCAAAAATCCCGGCACGTTCGTTAAACCACTCCAGATCGGCGTCATTCAGTTCATCAGCCCATCGCGCAACCGCCGGGTCCAGCGGGGGCGGGTATTTCGCGGCATTCACGATTCAATACTCCTCTGGCAGTAGCAAGGTCGTCGCCGAGCGGTCGGCCTCGGTAATCACCCATACGCGGGTATCAGCGGCAAGCTGATAACTCGACAGCAATCGCGCGCCGTTATTCAACGCCCAGCGATTCTGTTCGGCGTCGTCAATCGGCACGCAGCCCCAATCGCCGTGTACATGGCGTTGGATCAGCGTCAGTGGTGACAGGCCCAGTTGTTGCAACTTGGCCAGTGCGCCGGGGGTAGCCAGTACCTGACCGAGTGAAAACAGCGGTTGCTCGGCAGGTGGATAGCAGGGTGTGGTCATGGTCATTCCTTCAATGAAAAACGCCGGCAGAACCAGGCTGTCGGCGTCGGCAAATAAAACGAAACCCGCCGCGACTCAAGGCCGGGCGGGTGATCAAGGCATGGCGTTTACACTTGTTTTGCTCGCCAAAACGCCATCAAACGAGCTTGTGGTAGATATGGGACAAACGGGAGGAAGCGGGACTGCCTGGATATAGCCGAAGCGATGCTGGATGAGACTTACTGCGACTCCCCGGCAAGCGGAGAACAGGCCGCCTGCTCCGCCAGCAATTGCAGCAGGCGGGGATCGATCGAACTGGCCTTGGGGACAATGACACTCAGCGTTGCGCTGTCGGAATAGACAATCACCGCCTCGTAAAAACCGGCATGTTCCGCCACCCATTCGAACGGCGAGACAAATCCTGCTTCGCCATAGCGATATTCACCAAATACATCCATCAGCAGGTGAAACCCGGCTGGCCGACTGGTTGCCGCATCCAGATCGTCGCCAGACTCGATCAATGCAAACCAGCATGGGTCAGCATCACAGTCACTGTCGTTGCCGGCTTGACCGAGCAACTGAAAACGCTCGGCCAACCAGCTGCGAATATGTGGATCAGTTACCCTCGACAACTCAACCGGATTGTGGATGGTCAACATGCTGTACCTCCACCGGAATGGTTGTATTGCCAGCCGCTTCAACTGCCGGCTCAGCGACCGGCAGGGTATCGAATGGAGTCCCTTTCTGCTTCAACACGTTCTTGCGCCATTCATCCAGTTTGCCGCTGAGCTGATGCTGAACCTCATTCTCCGGTGCTGCCGCCAACAAACCTTCGGCGCGCAAAACCGCAGCAATGAACGGTGGATTGTTGACCGAACGGCCAATGAACAACTCACGCAGCTGCTTGGTGGCGAATATCGCCTGTTCACCGGGAAGCTGCGCAAAACAGCTGGCAATGCGGCTGGCTGGAATCCACTCCTTGCTGAAATAACCGCCGCCACCGATATTGGCGCTGATACTGATAAAGACATCCGACTTGTCCGGTGCATAGGCGACACGGTATTCAATGCTGCCGCTGGCACGCGAACTGATTTTTTTGCAAGTCGCGGTACGTACCAGCATCAACTGGGCTGGCACCGATGCGACTTGTGCAGATGGCGATTTAGCCATGGGATTACCTCGCTCGGGAATGAAAAAAGCCGCAGCCCCTGCAGGGGCCACGGCATGATAAGAAAACAAACAAGGCGCTTCGACCGGGAAGCGCAGACCGGATTGGATCAGTAGAACAGATAAGCGGTGGCCGCCAATGCCACCGCCTTGCGCGTCCAGGGTACGCGTCGATCCCGCATCAGATCGTAGACGCCCAATACGCTGCCGACATGGCCGGGAATACGGCTGACGATGCGTCGCCGCTGGGTACGGCTGCTACGTGACGATGTTTTACTGCTGCGCCGCTTCATGATTTCTCCTCTGGAAATGGGAACACCCCGGAGCGAAATCGCCTCGGGGTGCTGGGAACTGCCTTCGTCTGAAGACAGCAGGAGAATGATATCTGACTGATTTCTATTGAATTACGTTGGCTATAGTTGATGGGGTAATGGCGTTTTGCCAGCCATTCTTTTCAGGAAAAGTTTGGAAACGGACACCACTGATAGCACTGACGCCACTGTTTCGATGTGCGAGCAGTGGCATCAGTGGCACCAGTGGCACGTCAATGGAAAGTTTTGCCACGCTGGCGCTGTTGATTTTGGGATCAGCGATCAAAGCTGGCCCAAAATTTCATCGGCGGAAATGCCCCGAATTGAGCATTTGGCGAGAGCCCGATGGAGGAGATCGCTGACG
>CALMFQ010000033.1 GCA_937863215.1 uncultured Pseudomonadota bacterium | reverse complement strand
ATACCACTCCAGAATGCAGTGGTAGCAGCGGAGGTAATGGTGATGCCACGCTCTTGTTCCTGCTCCATCCAGTCCATGGTGGCTGCACCATCATGAACCTCACCGATTTTGTGGTTTACACCGGTGTAGAACAGGATACGCTCGGTAGTGGTAGTTTTACCGGCGTCAATGTGAGCACTGATACCGATGTTACGGTAACGCTCGATGGGTGTTTTACGTGCCACAGCTAAAGCCTTTTATCCAGATTTGAAAAAAGTTAGAAGCGATAATGCGAGAACGCTTTGTTCGCTTCTGCCATGCGGTGCACTTCGTCGCGTTTTTTCATCGCACCACCACGACCTTCGGACGCATCCAGCAATTCGCCGGCGAGACGCAATGCCATAGACTTCTCGCCGCGCTTGCGGGCTGCTTCGCGCAACCAACGCATAGCCAATGCCATACGACGTGCGGGACGAACCTCAACCGGAACCTGGTAGTTGGCACCACCGACACGGCGGCTCTTAACCTCAACAACCGGCTTCACGTTTGACAGCGCCTGGCTGAACACAGCCAGCGGCTCTTTACCGGTTTTCTTTTCAACCTGATCCAGAGCACCATAAACGATGCGCTCGGCAACGGACTTCTTACCGTCCTGCATAACGACGTTCATGAATTTTGACAGATCAACATTACCGAATTTAGGATCCGGCAACACTTCGCGCTTGGGTACTTCTCTACGTCTTGGCATAACAACCTCTTTAATCTATTCAGTTGAGCGTTCATTCGCTCGCGACCGACCATCAAGTCAGTCACTTACTCGACGGACTCACCGCCGACCTCAGCCCTGCATTCAAACACCGACGACAATTACGCCTTGGGACGTTTTGCACCGTATTTGGAACGGGACTGTTTACGATCTTTAACGCCTGCAGTATCCAGACTGCCGCGAACGGTGTGGTAACGCACACCCGGCAAATCCTTCACACGACCGCCGCGAATCAGAACCACCGAGTGTTCCTGCAGGTTGTGGCCTTCACCGCCAATGTACGAAATGACTTCGAAACCATTGGTCAGACGAACCTTACAAACCTTACGCAGTGCGGAGTTTGGTTTTTTCGGAGTAGTAGTATATACACGAGTGCATACACCACGTTTTTGCGGACAGGCTTCCAGCGCCGGCACTTTGCTCTTGGCCGGCTCGCTGCGACGACCCTGGCGCACGAGTTGGTTGATAGTTGGCATTGCTTCTTTCCTAAAAAAATGTGGCGACAACCCAACGTCGTCGCCAATTTCAAAAGACTCGAGATTCTATTTGAGTCTTCAACTCCCTGTCAAGAAAGGCTTATTCGGCCGCCTCGAAGGCAGACGCTTCGATCAGATCGGTGCGATTCGACATATCTTCGCCTTTCAGACGTTTGCGACGCGAATTGTGGTAAGCCAGGCCGGTTCCGGCAGGAATCAGTCGGCCCACAATCACGTTTTCCTTCAGACCACGCAGGTCGTCCTTCTTGCCCATGATCGCAGCTTCGGTCAGAACACGCGTGGTTTCCTGGAACGATGCCGCCGAAATGAACGAGTCGGTAGACAACGATGCCTTGGTAATACCCAGCAGAATATTTTCATATTGCGCCGGCTGTTTGCCCGCCGCATTCATTGTATCGTTTTCTTCAAACACCTCGGCACGCTCAACCTGCTCACCAGTGATGAAACGGGTATCGCCCGCATCGGTGATATGAACGCGACGCAGCATCTGGCGAACGATCACTTCGATGTGCTTGTCGTTGATCTTCACGCCCTGCAAGCGGTAAACCTCTTGCACTTCCTCAACGATGTAACGTGCCAACGCTTCGATGCCCTGCAGGCGCAGGATATCGTGCGGATCGACCGGACCGTCGACGATCAACTCACCACGATTCACCACCTGGCCGTCGTGCACCAGAACGTGCTTCTCTTTCGGAATCAGGTATTCATTGGCAGTGCCATCGAGATCGGTAATGATCAGACGCTGCTTGCCTTTGGTGTCCTTGCCGAACGACACAGTGCCGGTGATATCCGCCAGCATGCCGGCATCTTTGGGCGAACGGGCTTCGAACAGCTCGGCCACGCGCGGCAGACCACCGGTAATGTCGCGAGTCTTCGACGATTCCTGCGGAATACGTGCCAGAACTTCACCCACGGCAACCTGCTGGCCATCTTTCACGGTAATGATACAACCGATCTGGAAGGTGATATTTACCGAGGTATCGGTACCCGGCATTTTTACTTCCTGACCATTTTCGTCCAGCAGTTTGACTTGCGGGCGCAGGCCTTTTGCAGTGGTGCCGGCACGCCGCTTCGGATCGATAACCACCAGCGTCGACAGACCGGTAACTTCATCGATCTGCTTGGCAACCGTGCCGCCCTCTTCGACGTTCTCGAAGCGCACAGTGCCCGAGTATTCGGTAATGATCGGACGGGTGTGCGGATCCCATGTACCCAGCACCTGACCGGCCTTGACGTGAGCACCGTCAACCGCCAGCAAGGTTGCGCCGTAAGGCACTTTGTGACGTTCACGCTCGCGACCGTTATCGTCGGTAATGATGATTTCGCCGGAGCGGCCGATGGCAATCTGCTCACCCTTGGCATTGGTCACATAACGCATCTGACCGGAGAAACGCACCACGCCATTCGATTTGGTTTCGATCTGGCTCGCCACTGCGGCACGCGATGCCGCACCGCCGATGTGGAAGGTACGCATCGTCAGCTGGGTGCCCGGCTCACCGATCGATTGTGCAGCGATCACGCCCACTGCCTCGCCGGCATTGACGATCTTGCCGCGGCCCAGATCGCGGCCGTAACACTTGGCGCACAGACCGTAGCGGGTTTCACAGGTCAATGGCGTGCGAATCTTGACTTCATCGATACCTGCGGCCTCGATCGCATCGACGATGTCCTCGGTCAGCAATGTGCCGGCTTCGAACATGGTCTCGTCGCTGTCCGGATTGATGATATCGGCCACGGCGGTACGACCCAGCACGCGCTCGCGCAACGCCTCGATCACCTCACCGCCCTGCACCACGGCTTTCAACGCCATGCCTTCGCGGGTGCCGCAATCGTCTTCGGTCACCACCAGATCCTGGGTCACGTCCACCAGACGACGTGTCAGATAACCAGAGTTTGCGGTCTTCAGCGCCGTATCGGCCAGACCCTTACGTGCACCGTGGGTCGAGATAAAGTACTGCAGTACGTTCAGACCTTCGCGGAAGTTCGCGGTAATCGGCGTTTCAATAATCGAGCCATCCGGTTTCGCCATCAGGCCACGCATACCGGCCAGCTGACGAATCTGTGCTGCGGAACCCCGCGCACCGGAGTCGGCCATCATGTAAATCGCGTTGAACGACTCTTGCTGAACGGTCTTGCCCTCACGGTCGACAACCGGCTCTTTCGACAACTGCTCCATCATCGCCTTGGCAACCTGGTCGCCGGCACGGCCCCAGATATCCACGACCTTGTTGTAACGCTCGCCCTGAGTCACCAGACCCTGCATTTCGATCTCTTTGACTTCCTTCTCGGCAGCGGCCAGCAGGTCGTGCTTCTGCGTCGGGATCAGCATGTCGTCGACACAAATCGAGATACCGCCACGGGTTGCATAGGCAAAGCCGGTATACATCAACTGGTCGGCGAAAATCACGGTATCACGCAGGCCGCAACGACGGAACGAGCCGTTGATCAGGCGCGAGATTTCCTTCTTCTTCAACGATTTGTTGATGAATGCGAACGGCAAACCTTTCGGCAGAATTTCCGACAGCAATGCGCGGCCAACGGTAGTCTGCTGACGCACCAGCTTGGGAATGAATTCGCCGTCGGCGCCTTTTTCGTATTCGTACAGACGCACCGCGATGCGGGCGTTCAGATCCACCTGGCGGGTATCGTATGCACGCTGCAGTTCGCAGACGTCGGCAAACACCATGCCTTCGCCCTTGGCGTTGATCTTCTCGCGGGTCATGTAATACAGGCCCAACACGATATCCTGCGACGGCACAATGATCGGCTCACCGTTGGCTGGCGACAGTACGTTGTTGGATGCCAGCATCAGTGTGCGCGCTTCCATCTGCGCTTCCAGCGACAGCGGCACGTGAACGGCCATCTGGTCACCATCGAAGTCGGCGTTGAACGCCGCACAAACCAGCGGGTGCAGCTGAATCGCCTTGC
>CALMFQ010000032.1 GCA_937863215.1 uncultured Pseudomonadota bacterium | reverse complement strand
ATAAAAGCGGTGTTTTTCCAGGTGGGCAAGCGCCGAAAATACTGCAGGAAAAGCGCTGATGTATTGGTCATGCGGGTGAATAGCTGCATTGCGTGGTGCTCGAAAGCTCACCTATCCTCATGATATGTGTCTCACTGCGCCGGGCTCCTTGCTCTTCACCCCGCTCGCCGAATAAATCGGGGTTTTCCAAGTCGGGTAATTCTTCGAGGTATCAGAATTGATGAAAAAATTATTTGTTTCTGCCGCATTGCTCGTTGCTTCGATCGGTGTCAGCCAGGCTGCACGCGAGTTGCCGGATTTTGCCGCTTTGGTGGAAAAAGAAGGTCCTGCGGTCGTTAACATCAGCACCACGCAGACCGTCGTGAATAATGGCGGTGTTCCTGGGTTGGCTGAAGACGATCCGTTCAATGAATTGCTGCGTCGTTTCAACCCGCGTCAATATCAGCCACGCGAATACCAGGCCCGCTCACTCGGATCGGGCTTCATCATCAGTAGCGATGGCTATATCCTGACCAACACCCACGTGGTCGGCAATGCCGACGAGATCACCGTCAAACTGACCGACCAGCGTGAGTACAAGGCCAAGGTTATTGGTACTGACGAGCGCACTGATGTGGCGCTGATCAAGATTGAGGCAAAAAATCTGCCTACCGTGCGTACTGGCGACTCGGAAAAAATCCGCGTTGGTGAATGGGTGGTGGCAATCGGCTCACCTTTGGGCCTGGAGAATTCGGTGACCGCCGGCATTGTCAGCGCCAAGGGGCGTTCGCTGCCGTCGGAAAACTATGTGCCGTTCATCCAGACCGACGCGGCCGTAAATCCGGGTAATTCCGGTGGCCCGCTGTTCAATTTGAATGGCGAAGTTGTCGGTATCAATTCGCAGATCATCAGTCGTACCGGTGGCTTCATGGGTATTTCGCTGGCAATCCCGATCAAGGTTGCGCTGGATGTGAGCGATCAGCTCAAGACCAATGGCCGCGTGATTCGCGGCCGGATCGGTGTCAATATCCAGGAGCTGAGCAAGGATCTGGCCGAGTCGTTCGGTCTGACCAGGCCGCAGGGAGCGTTGATCAGTTCGGTCGAGAAGGATGGGCCAGCGGACAAGGCTGGTTTGCTGCCTTCCGATATCGTGCTGAAATTCGATACTCATCCGGTCGCCAATTCGGCGGAGCTGGTGCGCCTGGTGGGGGGCTCCCGGCCGGGAACCAAGGTCAGTCTGCAGGTATGGCGCAACAAGGCGGCCAAAGATGTTGCCGTGACCGTCGGCGAAACCTCGGAGCAGGTAGCCAATGCACGCCCGGGCAGGGGCAAGGCAGGTGGTCATGTCGGTAATGTCGGCTTGGTGGTGGCAGAGTTGAATCCGGCACAGAAAAAGGCGCTGGGAATTGACTACGGTTTGCTGGTTCAGGCTGTGCATGGCTCCGCTGCACGCTCGGGCATCGCGCAGGGGGATGTGATCATTGGCGTCAATAGCCAGAATCTGACTTCTTACGCGCAGTTTGCCAAAATGCTGGAAGAGGCCAAAGCTGGTAGTAGTCTGAATCTGCGTGTACGTCGCGGCGATAATTACATTTTCATTCCGCTGAAAATCGGCAAGAGCAATGCCGACGAGTAAAATCAGGCTTACGCTGATGTTCCGCGAGTATTGCAGCCTGTGTCATGCAATGCTTGCGGCGTTGAATGAATTGCCGTCACGCCGGCAATTCGAGCTGGATATCGTTGACGTGGATGCCGATCCGGTACTGGAGGAGCGCTACAACGAGCTGGTTCCAGTGTTGCTGGCCGGTGAGCGCGAGCTGTGCCATTACCATCTCGATAATGCTGCGCTGGATGCTTATTTGGCGTCAATCGGTTAGAATCGCGGCTTCCGGAATCCGACAAGGGCACGTAGATCGTGCCCTTATCTTTTGTCATGACTATGAAGAACATTCGCAATTTTTCGATCATTGCCCATATCGACCATGGCAAATCGACGCTGGCCGATCGCTTCATCCAGTATTGCGGCGGCCTGGAGGCGCGCGAGATGGAAGCGCAGGTGCTCGATTCGATGGACATCGAGAAGGAGCGCGGCATCACCATCAAGGCCCAGACTGCGGCGTTGAACTACAAGGCACGCGACGGGCAGGTGTACAACCTGAACCTGATCGATACCCCGGGGCACGTTGATTTTTCCTACGAGGTCAGCCGTTCACTGGCTGCCTGCGAAGGCGCATTGCTGGTGGTCGATGCGTCGCAGGGCGTAGAGGCGCAAACGGTTGCCAACTGCTATACGGCGATTGAACAGGGGGTGGAAGTTGTCACCGTCCTGAACAAGATTGACCTGCCTGCAGCTGACCCGGAGCGGGTGATCCAGGAAGTCGAAGACATCATCGGCATCGAGGCTACCGACGCAGTGCGCGCCTCGGCCAAGAACGGCATCGGTATCGAAGACATTCTCGAAGCGGTGATCGCCAAGGTACCGCCACCGCAGGGTGAAGCCAATGGCCCGCTGAAGGCATTGATCATCGACTCCTGGTTCGATAATTATGTCGGTGTGGTAATGCTGGTGCGGATGGTCGATGGCGTATTGCGCCCGAAAGATAAGATTCGCTTGATGGCGACCGGTGCCGAATATCTGTGCGAACAGGTGGGGGTTTTTACCCCCAAATCGCTGCAGCGCGGTGAGTTGTCGGCTGGCCAGGTGGGGTTTGTCATCGCCGGCATCAAGGAGCTGAAAGCCGCCAAGGTCGGCGATACCATCACCATCGCCAATCGCCCGGCTGCCGAGGCATTGCCCGGCTTCAAGGAGATCAAGTCGCAGGTGTTCGCCGGCCTGTATCCGGTTGAGTCGCACGATTTCGAGGCGTTGCGCGAGGCGCTGGAAAAACTGCAACTTAACGATGCTAGTCTGCACTTCGAGCCGGAAGTGTCGCAGGCTCTTGGCTTCGGCTTCCGCTGCGGCTTCCTCGGCTTGTTGCACATGGAAATCGTGCAGGAGCGGCTGGAGCGCGAATTCGACATGGATCTGATCACGACCGCGCCGACGGTGGTGTATCAGGTGTTGCAGAAAGACGGCGAGCTGATCGAAGTCGAAAATCCGTCGAAATTGCCGGATCTGTCGAAAATCGAAGAAATCCGTGAGCCGATCATTACCGCGACGATTCTGGTGCCGCAGGACTATGTCGGCGCGGTAATGACGCTGTGTAACCAGAAGCGTGGCGTACAGCGCAATATGCAGTACATGGGCCGGCAGGTGATGCTGACCTACGAACTGCCGATGAACGAAGTGGTGATGGATTTCTTCGACAAGCTGAAGTCCTGCTCACGCGGCTATGCCTCGCTTGACTATGACTTCAAGGAATTCCTCGCGGCCGATCTGGTCAAGCTGGATATCCTGGTCAATAGCGAAAAGGTCGATGCGTTGAGCCTGATCGTGCATCGGCAGACGGCACAGTACCGCGGCCGTGAGCTGGCATCGAAAATGCGTGAACTGATTCCGCGGCAGATGTTCGATATTGCGGTGCAGGCAGCCATCGGCAGCCACATCATCGCGCGCGAGAATATCAAGGCGTTGCGCAAGAACGTGCTGGCGAAGTGTTACGGCGGCGACATCACCCGCAAGCGCAAGCTGCTCGAAAAGCAGAAAGCCGGCAAGAAGCGCATGAAGCAGGTCGGTAATGTTGAAATTCCCCAGGAAGCCTTCCTGGCCATTTTGCAAGTGAGTGACAAATAAAAATGAACTGGCTCTACCTGTTTGCCTTCGTAGCTGCAATCGGTCCGATCCTGATCCTGCTTGACCGTCGCCCGCTGGCGAAGGGTGAAGAGCCGCCGATGATCGTGCAGACCGGTTATTTCGCCGTAATGATCGGTATTTTCGGTGTGCTGTCGCAATTCATGAGCTTCACTGCCGTGATGCTGATTTTTGTGTTGGTGTTCGGCGTTATCTGGGGGCTGGACAAACTGGTGCTGGCCGGCAAGCGTGGTATCGACGAGCGTGAATCGGTCACGGTCGAATACGCCAAGGGTTTTTTCCCGATACTGCTGGTGATTTTCCTGCTGCGTTCGTTCCTGGTGGAGCCGTTCCAGATTCCTTCCAGCTCAATGCGCCCCGGTCTGGTGGTTGGTGATTTCATCCTGGTGAACAAATACGCCTATGGCCTGCGTATCCCGGTAATCAACACACCGTTCATCGAAATCGGCCAGCCCAAGCGCGGTGATGTGATGGTATTCCATTTTCCGGAAGATCCGAAAACCGACTTCATCAAGCGCATTGTCGGCCTGCCGGGCGACAGCGTGGCTTATGAGAACAAGCGTCTGACCATCAACGGCCAGCCTGTACGCGCAGAGCAGAACGGTACCTATCAATATGTTGACAAGGGCTTCGACGTAACCGATACGGTGCGCTATCAGGAATACCTCGGCGACAAGCCGCATCCGATGATTGTCGATGACAAGCAGCCTCGTTCACTGGTGCTGCAGGGTGTGCGCGACTTTCCCAATCGCGAAAACTGCACTTATAGTGAAGATGGCTTTGCCTGCAAGGTGCCGGCCGGACATTACTTCATGATGGGTGATAACCGGGATAACAGCCACGACAGCCGCTACTGGGGCTTCGTGCCGGATCGCTACGTTGTCGGCAAGGCCTTCCTGGTGTGGATGAATTTCGGCAATCTGAAACGCATCGGCACTCTGATCGAATAAATGGGAGGTTACATGCGCAAGCAGTCTGGCGTTAGTTTGCTGGGGTTGTTGGTTATCGGGGTCATGGTTGCATTTACCATGCTGCTGGGTTTCAAGTTGGTGCCGGCATATACGGAGTATTTTTCGGCAAAGAAAGTGCTGACTTCCATTGCCAATGAACAGCGCAATAGCGGCCCGGAAGAGATTCGCAAGGCTTTCGACCGCCACGCGACTATCGATGACATCAATTCGTTCAAAGCTGAAGATCTGGATATCGAACAGGGCAAGGAAGGCTTGGGCATCTCGGTTGCCTATGATAAGAGCGTGCCCTTGTTTTCCAACATCTATGTGCTGATCAAGTTTCAAATTGCTGCTGGCACTGCTGCAGGCGCTACGCCCGCTGCAGAGGCCGAGAAGAAATAATCGTTCCAATGAGCCAAGAGCGCCTGTCCAGCTCGCTGGAGTATGTTTTTTCCAATACGGCTTTGCTGCGGCAGGCGCTGACCCATCGTAGTTTCAGCGCCACCAATAATGAGCGTTTCGAGTTTCTGGGCGATTCGGTGCTCAATTGCGTGATTGCGGAATATCTGTTCGGCAATTATCCCAAGCTGAGCGAAGGTGAGTTGTCGCGCGTGCGCGCCAACCTGGTGAATCAGCAGACCCTGTCGGAGCTGGCCGAACGTCTGGATCTGGGTAGCAGTCTGCGTCTGGGCGAGGGCGAGTTGAAGAGTGGCGGACAGCGACGTCCGTCGATTCTGGCCGATGCGGTGGAGGCCATTTTTGGCGCGGTAATGCTGGATGGCGGTTTCGACGCTGCGGCGTCGGTGATTCGCCGGCTGTACCAGCCGATTCTGTCGCAACTCGATCCTGCCAGCCAGAGCAAGGATCCGAAAACCCGGCTGCAGGAGCTGTTGCAGGGGCGCCGGGTCGCGCTGCCCAAATACGAACTGGTGGCAACCAGCGGCGACGCGCACGAACAGATGTTTTCGGTCGAATGCGTGATCGATGCATTGAATATCCGTACCCGCGGCAAAGGCACCAACCGCCGCATGGCCGAGCAACAAGCCGCTACCCAGGCATTTGAACAGGCGCGTGAGCGGCTGCAAGCATGAATCAAGACGATACCCTCCAGCACTGTGAATTCCGTTGCGGCTTTGTCGCCATTGTTGGTCGCCCCAACGTCGGCAAATCGACCCTGCTCAATCATCTGATCGGGCAAAAAATCAGCATTACCTCGCGCAAGGCGCAGACCACCCGCCATCGCGTAACCGGTATTTACACCGACGAGGCCAGCCAGTTCATTTTCGTCGATACGCCGGGCTTTCAGACCAAGCACCGTAATGCGCTGAACGATGCGATGAATCGCAGCGTGCGCGACACGCTCGGCGATGTCGATGTCGTGTTGTTCGTGGTCGAGGCGCTGAAATTCGGCGCGGCCGACGCCGAGGTCTTGCCATTGCTGCCGCAGAACCGCCCGGTGTGGCTGGTGGTCAACAAGATCGACAAGCACGACAAAGGCCTGTTGCTGCCGTTCATCCAGCAGATGGCGGAAAAATTCGATTTTGCCGGCATCGTTCCGGTCAGCGCCGAGCGCGGCCTGCAAATGCAGCAGTTGCTGGATGCGATCCGGCCGAATTTGCCCGAGGGCATTCCGCTATATCCGGAAGAACAGATCACTGACAAGAGCGAGCGTTTTCTCGCGGCTGAAATCGTGCGTGAAAAGTTGTTTCGCCTGCTCGGTGAAGAGTTGCCTTATTCGATCAACGTCGAAATCGAAAAATACGAGGAAGAGGGCAATCTGCGCCGTATCAACGCGGCGATCTATGTCGACAAGGCCAACCAGAAAGCGATCGTGATCGGCAAGGGCGGCGCCAAGCTGAAGGAAATCGCCAGCTCGGCGCGCCTCGACATGGAAAAGATGTTCGATGCCAAGGTATTTCTGGAAATCTGGGTCAAGGTCAAGAGCGGCTGGGCCGACGACGTGCGCTTCATCAAGCAGCTTGGTCTGGAATAAATCCCTTCTTTAAGCCGGTATGAATCAGCCACGTCGTGTCGAGAATCAACCGGCTTTCGTCCTGCATCACTATCCCTACCGCGAAACCAGCCAGATCATCGAAGTCTTTACCCGCCACCACGGCCGGGTTGCGATGGTGGCGCGCGGTGCGCGCCGGCCGAAATCGGTGCTGCGCGGCGTGCTGCTGGCATTTCAGCCTCTGCTGCTGAGCTGGTTTGGCAAGAACGAGCTGAAGACCCTGCACGCGGCCGAGTGGCAGGGCGGGGTGCCGCAATTGACCGGCCTGCCGCTGATGTGCGGCTTCTATCTCAACGAACTGCTGTTGCACCTGTTGCCGCGCGACGATCCGCATGAAGCGCTGTTTGCCGACTATTATCAGGCGATACTTGGCTTGGCCGCTGGCGGCGAGGTTGCGCCGGTATTGCGGCGTTTCGAGCTGCAGTTGCTGCAATCGCTTGGCTATGGCGTCGAGCTGACGCGCGTTGCCGATTCCGGTGTTCGGGTCGAAGCCGGGGCGCATTATCAATTTCTGTTGCAACACGGCCTGGTTTGCGTCGAATCCGGCACGGATGGCGCGCTGAGCGGTGCTACACTGCTGAACATGGCGTCCGGCCTGTATCCCGACGCCGAAACCCTGCAACAGAGCAAGCAGTTGATGCGGCAGTTGCTGGGACATTATCTGGGCGAGCGCCAACTGTATACCCGGCAGTTGCTGCGCGATCTGAATCAGTTATAGATGGAGACATTGATGATCCAGTTGGGCGTGAATATCGACCACGTGGCCACGTTGCGCCAAGCGCGCGGCACGCGTTATCCGAGCCCGGTGCAGGCAGCGCTGATTGCCGAATCGGCCGGTGCCGATCTGATTACCTTGCACCTGCGCGAGGATCGCCGCCACATCCAGGATCGCGACGTGGAAATCCTGCGCGAAGTGATCCAGACCCGCATGAATCTGGAAATGGCGCTGACCGACGAAATGATTACCAACACGCTCAAGATCAAGCCGCAAGACGCGTGCCTGGTGCCGGAGCGGCGTGAAGAGCTGACCACCGAGGGCGGGCTGGATGTGGTGCGCTATTTCGATCGGGTAAAAGCTACCACCCGGGTGCTGACCGATGCCGGCATTCGCGTATCGCTGTTCATCGACGCCGATATCGGCCAGATCGATGCGGCGGTGGCAGCCGGCGCGCCGGTGATCGAGATTCACACCGGCCGTTATGCCGAAGCAGAGACTGGCGATGAGCTGGGGCGCGAGCTGGAACGCATTCGCGAGGCGGTGGCTTATGGTACCCAGTCCGGATTGCGCGTCAACGCCGGCCACGGGCTGCATTATCACAACGTGCAACGCATTGCCGCAATCAAGGG
>CALMFQ010000031.1 GCA_937863215.1 uncultured Pseudomonadota bacterium | reverse complement strand
CGGCGCTTTGCAGGCGGATGTCGCTGCGTTCCAGATTCAGGCTGCGGGCGGCCAGCGTCAGCGCCAGCGACGGATAGCTGTGGCCGAAATATTGCAGTGCCAGCGGCTCATGCCGAATCGCGCCATCGGCTTCGTCCGGTGTCTGCAGCAGCACGCCAACCCCGGCTGCAGCCGTGCCCAGCGACTCAATCGGATACAGCGCGCGCAATGATGGAAACAGGCTGTCGCCCGGCTGCTCCAGCCGCATCCGCTCGATATAATCCGGCAGCGGTTTGTCCGGCTTGCCCTGTGGCTCGCCCAATTCCAGATACATCGGCAGCACCACATTGCCGGCTTTTTCCAGGCTTGCCGCAAACGATTGATCCGGGTTCAGCGCCTGCAGCGCCTCGTCGGCCACACCGCCGATCTGCACATATTCGGCCGGCAGCGCGGTCACACCGGCGGCGTCGAAGGCCTTGCTGGAAGCGCCATACAGCTCGCGAATCCGGTTAATGTAATTCCAGCCGGCGTCGCGCTGCGGCTCGAAGAAAAACGTGGTATGGCCGATTACCTTGGCACCGCCGGCGGCCAGGCGCTCGATCAGGCGTGCGTGGATGTCGCGCGACCACGGCCAACGACCGAGATTGGCAATACTCTGTTCGTCGATGGCGATCAGCGCGATCTTGTCCGACGGCGGATGGTCGGACAGATTCATCGCCAAATCGTAGACCTTGCGATCCACGGCGGAAAACAAGGTGGTCAGCCACGCCAGCAGAGCTACAACAGCAATTGTCAGCAAGGCTACATATGAATCGGAGCGGGCTATCTTGCGCATGCTTTACCAGATGAATGGCCAGATCGGCATTGTGTCTTTATAGCCTGCAATGCGCCGCCGCGCGCGAATCGGCTGCACAAACAAAAAGCCCGGCATGCCGGGCTTTGCTGCGCATCGAGCGGTGCGGGGTTACTGCTTGGCCACCAGTTGGCCGTTGATCGCCTGCAGATGGCTGTCGCTCAGCTCCCCTGCCGCTGCAGCCAGCTGCAGCGATGCCAGCAGATAGGCATAGCGTGCCTTCTGCAGGTTGAGGCGGGATTCGTAAAACTGCTGCTGCGCATTCAGCACATCGACGTTGGTACGCACGCCAACCTGCTGGCCGGTTTTGGTCGCATCGAGCTGGCTCTGGCTCGATACCAGCGCCTGTTCCAGCGCATTGACCTGCGCCGCGCCGTTAGTCATGCCGAGGTACGCCGATTTGGTCTGCTGCTCGATTTCGCGCCGCTTGGCCTCGGTTTCCATTTTTGCCTGCTCGTACTTGGCCGCCGCTTCGCGATCCTTGGAGCTCAGGCCGCCACCGGTATACAGCGGCATCGAGAATTGCAGGCCGATGCTGCCGTTGCGCGTCTGATCGGTGCCGCCATTCTTGGCAATGCCGTTCATGTCCCAGGTATTGCCGACGCTGCCGACCAGATCCAGCGTCGGCTTGTGCGCGTCCTTGTTGCGCTGCACTTCGTAACGCGCGACCTTTTCCTGCTCGGCCTGTGCCTGCAGTTGCACGTTGCTGGACAACGCCTTTTGCAGCCAGCTATCGAGGCTGGCCGGCGACGGCTGCTGTGGCTTCATTTTCGGATCGACACTGGCGAGCCAGCCGGGCTGCTTGCCGGTCAGCTGGGTCAGCGCATTGGTCTTGATGATCAGATCGTTGCGCGCGGCGATTTCCTGCGCCGAGGTCAGGTCGTAGCGCGACTGCGCCTCATAGGTATCGGTAATGGTGGCCACGCCGACCTGGAAGCGCTTTTTCGCCTGCGCCAGCTGCTCGGAAAATGCCTCTTTCTGCGCCGTGGCGGTAGTCACCGCATCGCGCGCCTGCAGCACGTCCAGATACGCTTGCGCCACACGCAGGATCAATTGCTGTTCGGCACCTTTGTATTGTAATTCGGCCAGGCTTACCGCCGAATTCGCCTGATCCACGACCACATTGTTCTGCGGCCGGTACAAGGGCTGCGTGGCCTGCACTGCCAGGTTGCTGCTGGTGCCGTGATAGTTGCGCTTGGCGATGCCGAGCATCGGCTCTGCATGGCCCGGGTCGTAGGCGCCAACGATCTGGTTGGCTTTTGCCGCCAACCCCACCGACGGCAGCAGCTGCGACTTGGCCTGGTTGATCTGTTCGCGCCCTGCTTCCAGCGCAAAGCGCGCGGCAGCAAATGTCGCGTCGTTGCTCTGCGCCTCGCGATACACGCTCAGCAGATCGTCGGCCCACGCCGCCGGAATTGTCGCCAGTGCAGCCAACGCGCCGGCAATCAGCCTGATTTGGAAAGGAGATGTTTTCATTGAGTCTTCCTGGTCACTGCCATCGATACTGTCGTCATTCGGTCGCTGCTCATGTCGGTTTATTGACGCGGAACCACGCCGCGTACAACGCCGGAACGAACAGCAAGGTCAAAGCCGTTGCCACCAGCAGGCCGCCGGTGATGGCCACCGCCATCGGCCCGTAAAAAGTGCTGCGCCAGAGCGGAATCATGCCTAGCACCGCTGCCGCCGCGGTCAGTACGATCGGGCGGAAACGCCGCACCGTCGATTCGATTACCGCATTCCACGGATGCAGGCCGGATTCGATATCCTGGCGGATCTGGTCGACCAGGATCACCGAATTGCGCATGATCATGCCCGCCAGCGCGATCACCCCAAGCATCGCCACGAAGCCAAACGGCTGATTGCCGATCAGCAGCGCAGCGGCGACGCCGATGACGCCCAGCGGCGCGGTCAGCAACACCAGCAGGGTGCGCGAGAAACTTTGCAATTGCAGCATCAGCAGCGTGGTCACCACCAGCAACGTCAGCGGCATTACCGCATTGATCGATGCCTGCGACTTGCTGCTCGACTCCTGCGCGCCACCGATCTCGATCTTGTAACCTGCCGGCAGACGGGCACGAATCGCATCCAGCTGCGGATTGATCATCGAGGTTACCGTCGGCGCCTGGATGGTATCCGGAATTTCCGCCCGCGCGACAATCTCCGGCACCCGGTTACGCCGCCACAGACCTGCTTCCTCCATCTCGAAGCGGATGTTGGCAATCTGCGACAGCGGCACATAGCGGCCGTTGGCAGTGTAGACGTTGATATCCTTCAAATTGCCCAGACTGGTGGTCTGCCCGTCGCGCGTGGCGCGCAGCACGATGTCGATCAGCTTGTCCTTCTCGCGCATTTGCGTAATCGGCACACCGTTGAGCAGCGCCGACAGCGACTGCGCCAGATTCTGGGTATTCACTCCCAGCGCGCGCGCCTTGTCCTGATCGATATCCAGACGCATGCTCTTGGACATATCGTTCCAGTTCAGGTTCACGTCGCGGGTATACGGATTCTTGCGCATGACTTCCGCAACTTCGACCGCATACTTGCGCAGTACCGCCGGGTCGTCGCCGATCACGCGGAACTGCACCGGAAACCCGACCGGCGGGCCATTCGGCAGACGCGAGACATGCGACAGCACTTGCGGAAACTGTTTGGCAAACAGGCCGCGCAAACGTTCAATCAGCCGCTCACGCCCTTCGGTGGTCTTGGCGGTCAACACCACCTGGGCAAAATGCGGTGCCGGCGGCGGCTGGTCCAGCACCAGCACGAAACGCGCCGACGACGAGCCGATATAGGCAACCATGTTGTCGAGGTCCGGGTCCTTGCCGATGGCTTTTTCCAGACGCATGACTTCCTGCGCCGTGGCGCGTTCCGACGAGCCCTGCGGCAACCACATGCCGACCACCAGCTCCGGCCGGGTCGATGCCGGGAAAAACTGCTGTTGCACGAACTGGAATGCATACAACGACGCCAGGAACAGCGCGGCGGTAGCGGCGATCACCGCCCAGCGGAAGCGCACGCACCACTCCACCAGCAAGCGGAAACGCCGGTAGAACGGCTTATCGAACACGGCATCGTGCGCATGGGCATCGGCTGCAGCCGCATTGCTGCGCAGAATGCGGTAGCCCAGATACGGAGTGAACAGCACCGCAACAAACCACGATGCGATCAGTGCGAACGACACCACGGCGAACATCGAAAACGTATATTCCCCCGCCGCCGACTGCGCCAGCCCGACCGGCAGGAAGCCGGCAACGGTGATCAGCGTACCGGTCAGCATCGGCATTGCGGTCGAGGTATAGGCAAATGTGGCAGCGCGGAATTTGTCCCAGCCCTGCTCCAGTTTCAGCACCATCATTTCCACCGCGATGATGGCATCGTCGACCAGCAGCCCCAGCGCAATGATCAGTGCACCGAGCGAAATCTTCTGCAGATCGATATGGAAAATATCCATCGCGACGAAAGTCATCGCCAGCACCAGCGGGATCGCCAGCGCCACCACGGCGCCGGTGCGCAGCCCGAGGCTCCAGAAGCTCACCACCAGCACGATGATCACGGCTTCCGCCAGCGTGCGCACGAATTCGCTGATCGAGGTTTTCACCACCGACGGCTGATCGTGGATTTTGAAAATCTCGACGCCAACCGGCATCTTGCCGCGGATGTCATGGATCTGCTTTTCCAGATTCTTGCCCAGCTCGATGATATCGCCACCGGTCTGCATCGAAATCGCCAGGCCCAGCGCCGGTTTGCCGTTAAAACGCATCGCCGGGTCGGCCGGATCGGAATAGCCGCGATACACCTTGGCGATATCGCCGAGACGGAACATGCGTCCCTGTGCCGAAATGCCGACGTTGCGGATGTTGTCGACACTGGAAAAATCGCCGCTGACGCGCAGATACACGCGGTCGGATGCCGAATTGACGAAACCGGACGGCATCAGGATATTCTGCGCCTGCAGCGCCCCCATGATCAGGCCGGGGTCGATGCCAAGCGTAGCGATCTTGGACGGAGCGATTTCGACGTAGATTTTCTCGTCCTGCACCCCCAGTACCTCGACTTTCGCCACATCCGGCACCTTGAGCATGCTCTGGCGCGCGGCATCGACGTAATCTTTCAGCTCGGCATAGGAAAAGCCATCGGCGGTGAAAGCGTAAACGTTACCGAAGGTATCGCCGAATTCGTCGTTGTAGAACGGCCCCACCACTCCAGCCGGCAGAGTCAGCTGGATATCGCTGATTTTCTTGCGTACCTGGTACCAGGTTTCCGGTACCTTTTTCGGATTCACATCGTCGTGCAGATCGACCAGAATCGTCGCCCGGCCCGGTACGGAATAGCTGCTCAAATGATCCAGTCCCGGCGTTTCCTGCAGCTTGCGCTCAATCCTGTCGGTCACCTGCTGCTCGATCTCGCGCGTCGATGCGCCGGGCCAGACCACGGTAATCATCATGGTGCGGAAGGTAAATGCCGGATCTTCTGCCTGCCCCAGATGGCGATAGGAGAAAATGCCGAACAGTGCCACCACCACAATCAGGAACTGCGTCAGCGGCTGATGTTTCAGCGCCCACTCGGACAGATTGAGGCCCTTCATCAGTTGGCCCCATCCATCAATTTCACCTGCTGCCCTTCGAACAGCAATGTCGCCCCGGCGGTCACCACGCGCATGCCGTTTTGCAACCCGGACAGGATCATCACGTCATTATCGATGTAATCGCCCACCTTGACCGGCAGGGTGCGCACCTTGCCCGACTTCGGATCGACCACCCACACCTGCGGCTGCTTGCCGCGCTGGATCAGTGCCGCCAGTGGCAGGCGTGCGGCGCTGGATTTGCCGACTTCGCCGAGCAATACATTGGCGGTCATCCCCAGGCGCACCAGATTATCCGCATCGATGATGCTGATCTTGGCCGCATAGGTACGGGTGAGCCGATCGGCATCCGGCGCGATTTCACGCAGCCTGCCACGGTACACCTTGCCCGGATTGGCCCACAGCACCACCTTGGGCTGCTCCACCGCACGCAACTCCTCGACGCGCGACTCCGGCACATTGACCAGCACTTCCTTTTCATCCAGCCGCGCCACACGTACCACGCTCTGCCCCGGTGCCACCACCTGCCCGACTTCGGCATCGACGCTGGTCACCACGCCGGCATGATCGGCCACCAGAGACGAATAGGCCGCCTGGTTGGCGTCGAACGACAATTGCGCCTCGGCCTGCTCGAAGCGCGAGCGCGCCGCCTCGTAAGCCAGGCGACGCTGGTCGAATTCGGCCGGGCTGATGAATTTGCGCTCCAGTAGATGCGCATAGCGATCCAGATCGGCCTTGGCCTTTTCGAAATCCGCCTTGGCAGCGTCGCGCTGCGCACGCTTGGCCATTACCGACAGCTGCAAATCCTGCGGGTCGAGACGCGCCAGAGCCTGACCGGATTTGACCTCCTGCCCGACCTCGACATAGCGGCCGGTAATCTTGCCGCCAACACGAAACGCCAGACGCGTTTCGTAACGTGCGCGCACTTCGCCGGAATAACTGGATTCGCTGGCCATTGCCTGCAGCCGCACCAGCTGCGTCTTGACCGGACGGATCTCCGCCGGCGGCGCCTGCTTCTCGCCGCAACCGGCCAGCAGCGCAGCGCCCGCCAGCAGCATCAGGCTGGCGCGCATCCGGTGTTCAGCTCTGGGCATGACGTTTCTCCTCTGTATTGGTGTTTTGTTGTGGCGGCGTCGCTGCCAGCCCATGGCGCAGGAAGTCGATATAGCAGGCAAAAAAGCTCACCTTGTCGATCGGGTGCTGCTCGCATTTGCCCAGCGAATGATCCCAGATCATCGACATCAGCGCCGGCGCAAACAGCACACGCATGGTGTAATGCACATCGAGCCGGCGAAATTCGCCGCTGTCGATGCCATATTGAATCGCACTCTCGATCAGGCGCTCGGCGCGCTCGACTACTTCATGGTAGAAGAACTGCGCCAGATCGGGGAAGTTGCCGGCTTCGGCGATCACCAGCTTGCAGATGCCGCAGAATTGCGTCATCGCGATGCCTTCCCACCAGCTTGACAGCACCTGTTCGATCAGCTGGAACGCCCCGCCGGCGTGTGCGCGCGACAATTGTTCGGCGCGCTCCAGATTCGGCAGGATCGCCTCGCAGATCACCGCCTTGAAAATCTCTTCCTTGTTGGCGAAGTACAGATAGGGCGTGCCCTTGGTCACACCGGCCTTGCGCGCGATGTCTTCCATCTTGGTGGCGACGTAGCCCTTATCGACAAACAACGCCAGCGCCGCGTCGAGGATTTCGCCCGGCCGCGATTCCTTGCGCCGCACCCAGCGGGCGGCGCCATCGGCAGACTCGGTTGGCTTGGCGGAAACATGCGTCATCTCGGATGCAAATAACTGAACAGTCATTTATTAATCTAGTGAAAATGCTCTAGCCTGTCAATCGCAATCGGCAGCACAGACATTGAATTTCAAGTGTAAAATCGCGGCGTTTTCGTTCCGCCGACAAGGAATAGCACATGTCCATCTCGCTCCAGAACGCACGTGACAAAGCCTCGACCCTGGCCGAAGCACTGCCCTACATCCGCCGCTTCAACGACAAGACCATCGTCATCAAGTACGGCGGCAACGCCATGACCGAAGAACATCTGAAAGACTGCTTCGCACGCGACGTGGTGCTATTGAAGCTGGTGGGTATGAATCCGGTGGTAGTGCACGGCGGCGGCCCGCAGATCAACGACCTGCTGGCGCGCGTCGGCAAGCAGGGTGAATTCATTCAGGGCATGCGTGTCACCGACCGCGAAACCATGGACATCGTCGAAATGGTGCTCGGCGGCCAGGTCAACAAGGAAATCGTCAACCTGATCAACCAGGCGGGTGGGCGTGCCGTGGGCCTGACCGGCAAGGACGGCGGCTTCATCAAGGCGAAGAAGTTGTTCCTGCAGGGCGATAACGACCGGCAGATCGACATCGGCCAGGTCGGCGAAGTGGTCTCGATCGATGCGGAACTGGTATCGCTGCTGGATACACGCGACTTTATTCCGGTAGTGGCACCGATCGGCGTCGGCGAAAATGGCGAGGCCTACAACATCAACGCCGACCTGGTCGCCGGCAAGCTGGCGGAAACGCTGAAAGCCGAAAAGCTGATCCTGATGACCAACACCCCCGGCGTGCTGGACAAGGACGGCAAGCTGCTGACCGGCCTGACCGAGACCAGGATCAAGGCACTGGTCGACGAAGGCACCATTTCCGGCGGCATGCTGCCGAAGCTGGCATCGTGCCTCGATGCGGTGCGCAACGGCGTCGGCACAGTCCAGATCATCGACGGCCGGGTCGAACACGCGCTGCTGCTGGAAATTCTTACCGACGAGGGCGTCGGCACACTGATCCGCGCGGAATAATTGTTGCAGCAACTACGCATGGCGCTATAGTAACTCCTGTAGGCAAATTGCTCTAACGGAGGAACAGCGCATGAAGAACGCCAAGCAGTTGTTGCAGGACAAGCTTCGCCCCGGCATCTTTTCCGTACCGCCGGATGCCACCGTGTTTCAGGCATTGCAATTGATGGCGGAAAAAGACATCGGCGCGCTGCTGGTGATGGAAAACGAAACCCTGCTGGGAATTTTTTCCGAGCGCGATTATGCACGCAAGGTAGTCTTGCAGGGCAAGACTTCTGCCGCGACACCGATCCGCGACATCATGACCGCCAAGGTGGTGTTTGCGCGCCCCAGCAGCAGTATCGACGAATGCATGGCGCTGATGTCGGAACGGCGCATCCGCCACCTGCCGGTAATGGACAGCAACGTTGTCGTCGGCGTGCTATCGATTACCGATCTGGTACGGGCGCAAATTGCCGAACAGCAATTCGTCATCGAGCAGCTGGAACACTACATCCACGGCTGAGCGCGATTCGCCGACACGTACATGGCCGCTGCAGCGGCCATTTTCATTTGAGGCAAGATGACGCCGATCTGGATTTTCGATCTCGACAACACGCTGCACCACGCCAACCCGCAGGTGTTCCCGCATATCAACCGGGCCATGACCCGCTACCTGCAAACCGAGCTCGGGCTGGACGAAGCCGCCGCCAACCAGCTGCGCCTCGATTACTGGCAACGCTACGGCGCAACGCTGACCGGCCTGATGCATAACCACGGCACCGATCCGGAGCATTTTCTCTGGCACACGCATCAATTCCCCGAGCTGCGCCGTATGCTGCTGGCCGACGGCATGCTGCGCCACACGCTACGCCGCCTGCCGGGGCGCAAACTGCTGTTCACCAACGGGCCGCAGCACTATGCGACGGCAGTGCTGGCCGAGCTTGGCATCGCCGATCTGTTCTGCGACGTGATCGCGATCCAGACCGTTGCCTACCGCCCCAAGCCCGATCCGCATGGCTATCGCTACATCCTGCGGCGCCACGGCCTGCGGCCGGCACAGTGCGTGATGATCGAAGATAGCGCCATTAATCTGGTCACCGCCAAACGGCTCGGCATGCGCACCGTGTGGCTGACGCGTGAACACGGCCTGCCGCCTTATGTCGACTGGCGTATCGCCAGGCTTGGCGAATTGACGCGAATCGTCGGACAATTACGCTAGCTCATTAAAGAACGCCTCCATGCTGATCCGTAAGAAATTTGCCTTCGAAAACGCCCACATCGTGCGCAACTGCAGCTCCGACCGCTGCCGGCGCTCGATTCACGGCCACAGCTACAAAGTCGAAGTACTGCTGGAGGCGCACGCCTTCGATAACGGGCAGATGGTGTACGACTTCGGCCTGATGAAAGGCACGATCCGCGACATCGTCGATGCCTTCGATCACGCCATCGCCTTCTGGGACAAGGACGATCCGCAGTACATCGACAACTGCAAGCAGTTCTCGGCACGCTGGATCGCGATCCCGGTGTCACCATCGGCGGAGCAGTTCTCGCGTCTGTTTTTTGTCATGATCGACGCGATCCTGAAAAATACCGTCATGCAGAACGGCGAACCGGATATCGAGCTGCATTCGATCATCGTCCACGAAACCGAAACCGGCTATGCGCAGTGTTTCCGGGGCGATGCCTACAACCCGCGCATGGGCCTGATTGCGCTCGAAGCCATCGTATTCTCGGAACAGGTGCAGCAGGAATGGAAAGATCCGGCAATGTACCGGCAGTTGCTGGCAGGCAAGCGTTTCGTCAATCCGCAGGTCGCCCTGCAGGTGAATGTCGCCGATGAAGACTGACCGGCCGCCCGTATTCAGCGTCGATGCAAGCGGCCGCATACCGCAGGCGCGCTACATCGCCTCGCCCAACTGCGATCCACGCCCGGATGGCATGCCGGTCGAACTGCTGGTGATCCACAACATCAGCCTGCCGCCGCAGCAATTCGGCGGCAATGGCATCGTCGAGCTTTTCACCAACCGGCTGAATCCGGACGAGCACCCGTATTACCGCGAAATCCATCGGTTACGGGTTTCGTCACATTTCCTGATTCGCCGCGACGGCGAATTGATCCAGTTCGTGCCGTGCACCCGGCGCGCCTGGCACGCCGGCGTATCCAATTGGCACGGGCGCGAACGCTGCAATGACTTCTCGATCGGTATCGAGCTGGAAGGATCGGATTTCGAGCCGTTCAGCGACAGTCAGTACCGCACCCTGCAGGCACTGACGCGCGCGCTGCAGGCCAGCTATCCGCTACAGGGCATCCAGGGACATTCGGACATCGCGCCGGGGCGCAAAACCGACCCCGGGCCGTATTTCGACTGGCAGCGCTATCGCGCCGGACTGCAGGAAAACTAGCCGACAGCGCCATTGCCAAGCGCAATCGCGCTCAGGCATCGCCGCGGAATGTGTCGCACTGCTGAGGATCGCCGCTCTCGAAGCCACGCGAGAACCATCGAACGCGCTGTTCCGAACTGCCGTGGGTGAACGATTCCGGCACCACCACACCGCGCGCCTGCTGCTGCAATTTGTCGTCGCCGATGGCGGTGGCAGCCTGCAGCGCCTGCTGCAGCTCGCCCGGCTCGAGAATGTGGCGCATGCTGTCGGCGCGCTTACCCCATACACCGGCAAAACAATCTGCCTGCAGCTCCAGCCGCACCGACAGCGCGTTGGCTTGGGCCTTGCTGTGCGCGCGCTGCTGCGCGGCATGGACCTTACCCGAGATACCGAGCAGATTCTGCACGTGATGACCCACTTCATGTGCAATTACATAGGCCTCGGCAAACTCGCCCGGTGCCTTGAAGCGGTCTTTCAGATCCTGATAGAACGCCAGATCGATGTACACCTGCCGATCGCCCGGACAATAGAACGGCCCCATCGCCGCCTGCCCGGCACCACAGGCAGTCGGCGTGGAGCCGCTGAACAGCACCAGCTTCGGCTGCTGGTAGTGTTTGCCGGATTCACGGAACAGCACCTCCCAAGTGGTTTCGGTGCTGTGCAGTACCTTGGCGACGAACACCGCCATCCGGTCGTCGGCCGGCGGCTTGTGTGCTGCCACCGGCTGATTGTTGTGCGACGACTGCCCGAGCAAACCGAGCACGGTCGATGGGCTGACGCCGAAGAAATAGCTGGCGACCAGCGCCACGACCACCGCGCCGATACTCAGCCCGCCAGCGCCGACACCTCCGCCGCGACGATCTTCGACATTACTGCTCTGCTCCTCGTCATCCAGCCGCATTACTCACTCCGCTTGTTGCCGCGACCGCTCAGGCGGTCAATGTCAGCAGCTTTTCAAACGCCTCGTCGAACAGCTTCAGGCCTTCGCGCTGCAACTGTTCGCCCACCGCCAGCAGGTCCACGTCGAGTTCGGCCAGTTGCGCCAGCACCGCATCTGCCGCAGCAACATCGCGCACCAGGGTCGGGGCGGCTTCGCCGTGATCGCGGAACGCCGCCAGGGTTGCATCCGGAGCGGTATTCACGGTTTCCTCGCCGATCAGTTCCTCAATATAGAGCACATCGCTGTAGGCCGGATTCTTGGTACCGGTACTAGCCCACAGCAGGTATTGCGGACGGGCGCCAGCCGCCTTGAGTGCGGCGAAACGCGGGCCATGGAACAGCTCGCGGTAGTAGCGATAGGCAGCCTTGGCCATTGCCACCGCAGCGCGGCCGCGCAGCACCAGCGCCTCGTCGGATCCGTGCCGGTCGAGCAGCTTGTCGACCAGCGTATCGACGCGGCTCATGAATACACTGGCAACGGCCTTGATGCCGTGCAGCGACTGGCCAGCAGCAAGACGCCGCTCCAGGCCGCGCACATAGGCAGCAAATACCGCTTCGACATGCTGTTGCGAGAACATCAGCGTAATGTTGACATTCAGCCCTTCGGCGATCAGTTGCTCGAATACCGCGACGCCGGCTGCAGTGGCCGGCACCTTGATCATCAGGTTGGGGCGATTCACCGCTTGCCACAGGCGCCGTGCCGCAGCGAGGGTGCCGGCTTCGTCGTTGGCGAGGAACGGCGAAACCTCAAGGCTGACGAAACCGTCCGCCGCCTCGCTCTGGCGATATTGCGGCAACAGCAGATCGCACGCGGCCTGCACGTCCGGAATCACCAGCGCTTCGTAACGCGCCTCGGCATCGTTCAGAGTCTGCTTCAATTCGGCCAGATGCGTCTGGTAGGCCGGGTCCCTGGCGATCGAGTTGTAGAAAATCGCCGGATTGGAAGTGACGCCGGCGATGCCGTCTTCGTCGATCAGGCGTTGCAGCTCGCCCTGCTGCAGCAAGGCACGCGAAAGATTGTCCAGCCAGATGCGCTGGCCACAGCTACGAATCGATTTCAGTCTGCTCATTACTAGTGTTCCGGGTTGGGTTGAAGGCCATTTTATGCCAAATGCCGCACACGCCGATAGCATACCGGCGTGACTGAACGCCAGGTTCTGGCGACAAAAGAAAACGGCCATTGTTCAATGGCCGTTTTACTCGATGCGCAGCGGAAAAAATCAGGCGCGGCGGCGCATGCCGAACAAACCGATCAGACCCAGACCGAGCATCAGCACCGCCGATGGCTCGGGAATCTGGAAGCGGCCTTGCAGTACGTCGTTGGCACAAGTCATGGTCCAGCGTGCGCTCAGGTCGAGCGAGCCGGTCTGCAGCTTGCTGTCGAGACTGGCAACGCCAACCGTGGAAGCCAGCTTCTGCAGATCGAAGGTATAGGTCAGCTTGCCTTTGTGGTCGTCGTTGAACGCCAGTTTGGCATCGTATTTGCCGTTGCCGACGATGTTGTTGGCGATTTCGGTACCGCCGGAGTTATAGCCGACTTCCTGACCGTTGCGACCGGTATCGCCAGTCCACGCATTACCGCCGCTGGGCAGCGATATACCAGCCGCGCCGGAGGTGCCGGAATACTGCATGCCGAAACTGCCACCGTAGATCTTGCTGGCACTGGTGTCGAACACGAAACCGAAACCATCGTTCCAGTCCACGCCGACACTGGAACTCGACAGGTCGGAGCGATCCGTACCAGTCGGCACAACGTTGGCCGGCGAATTCAGATTGAAGTGCAGGAACAGGTCGCCATTATTGATCGGGCTGTTGTTGGCCACCACGCCATCGCGGAACTGGCCGGCGTCGATGGTGACCGTCATCATGTGGCTGGTCTTGTTGTAATCGTACGACAGCGACTGCAGATCATACGCAGCCCCCCCCATGGAATCGGTGCTGGAAGTAGCCCACGATCCGCCGCTGAGTTTGGCACCGATGTACTGAGTCGTGCCGGTATCCATGATCGTCCCCTTGACACCGGCCACTGCCACCGAGCTGACTGCCATGCCCAGCAATGCAAAAAGCATCTTTTTCATATCAAACCCTCAAGCCAAATAATTTCTGCGGGAGCCATGAATTCAGCAGCGATCCAGGCGGCCCGACGTTTCGAATTTAATTTAGCAATATTCATGCCTACCCATATACAACGTTGACATATATAGGCTTAAGCGATGTCAAGCAAATTCACCGCTACATATATGTAAAATTTACCGACAGCGGCAATCAACACCCTTATAGCGTCTTGAGCAAGCGGCCGGCCTCCTCGCGCTCGGGGAAATCACCCAGCCGCAGGGCGGATTCGAGCCGGGATTTGGCGGCCTCGGGCTGCTTGTCGGCCAGCAACACGCGCGCCAGATGAAACTGGATCTGCGGATCGGTGGCCTTGAGCAGCGCCGCGCGCTGCAACAACAGCAGGCTACGGCTGCGCTGGCCGCTTTCGTTCAGCATCCAGCCCAGCGTATCGAGTACGTCGGCGTCGGCCGGCGCCAGTGCCAATGCCTGTTCGGCACGAGCCAATGCGTCCTGGCGCTGATTCAATTGCCACTGGGCCAGGGCCAGATTATTGAGGATTTCGACATTGTCAGAATTTCCGACAAGCGCCTGCCGGTAAAGTCTGGCCGCCGCCGCATAATCCTTGCGCTGCAGGGCTGCGGTGCCCATGTAGCGCAACAGGGCCGGGTCGGAAGGCGATGTCTTCAGCCACGCGTGGCTCAGCCGCTGCGCTTAGCC
>CALMFQ010000030.1 GCA_937863215.1 uncultured Pseudomonadota bacterium | reverse complement strand
GCCAATGGCATGCCGTGCTGTCGCTGGATAGCGGCGGGGTGATTTTCGAAGTCAAGCACGGCCCCTACACGGCGATTGCCGAGCCGGATTACGCCCCGTGGTCGCCGCCGGCCGATAGCCCCGCAGCAGCAGCGCTGCACCGCTGGTATGCCACCGCGGCGGTGGGCGAGCGTTTCCCCGGCTAAGCGATGACGAGCCAAACCCGCAGGCGCATTGTCGGCATCGGCCTGCTGCTCGGACTGGCGTATCTCGTCTGGCCATTCATCGGCGGTGGCCGGCAGATGCAGGACTTCTGCCAGTCGCTCGCCATCCATGCGCCGCTGGCGGACGTACGCCAGGCCGCCGGTGAGCACGGCTATCGGCTGACGCTGCTGCAGGACGGCAACGGCATCGTCCACGATAGCCGCAGCTTTGGCCGCTTTACCTGTCAGCTGCAATTCAGTGCCGGCAAGCTCGCTTCCGCACGTTACAGCTTCAACGATTAAATCAACACAGAATCCACATGGCACTCAAAGCAACCGTCCACAAAGCCCACCTGCAAATTGCCGACATGGATCGGCACTATTACCAGGATCATTCGCTGACGCTGGCGCAACATCCGTCCGAAACCGACGACCGGCTGATGGTGCGGCTGCTGGCGTTCGCGCTGAACGCCGACGAACACCTGCAATTCGGCAAAGGCCTCAGCGATGAAGAAGAGCCGGATGCCTGGATCGCCGACCTGACCGGCAATCTCGACCTGTGGATCGAGCTCGGCCAGCCGGATGAAAAACGCATCCGCAAGGCCTGCAGCCGCGCCAAGCAAGTGGTCGTGTACGCCTACAGCGGCAATTCGGCCGATATGTGGTGGCAGCAGATCCAGCACAAGCTCGACCGGCTGCACAACCTGACCATCTACAAACTGCCGGCCGGCACCGCCGCCGAGCTGGGCAAACTGGTGCAGCGCGGCATGCATTTGCAATGCACCATCCAGGAACGCCAGGCCTTGCTCACCGACGGCCAGCAAACAGTGGAAATCGACATCGGCGCCGCGCAATGTTTCCCCGACCATGGGCACTGACGCCAGCTATCCAAGCCTGACGCTGGCGCGCTGGCAACGGCTGTGGGCCGCGCTCGGCGCCAGCCGCAGCGATGACGTCTTGTTCGGGCAGCTGCTGGCGGCGTGGAACGAACCGCAGCGCCACTATCACACGCAACAACATCTGCACGAATGCCTGAGCCAATTCGAGCTACTGCGCGCAGCCGCCGATCATCCGGCTGAAATCGAACTGGCGCTGTGGTTTCACGATGCGGTGTACGACGTCCACGCCCACGACAACGAAGTCCGCAGCGCCGACTGGGCGCGCAGCGCAATGCAGGCCGCCGGCATGAGCGACGCCATCATCCAGCGCGTAACCGCACTGATCCTCGCCACCTGCCATGACGCGGCACCGCAGACCTGCGATCAGCAATTGCTGCTCGACATCGACCTGAGCATCCTCGGCGCCCCACCCGCACGCTTCGCCGAATACACGCAGCAAGTGCGCGCCGAATAC
>CALMFQ010000029.1 GCA_937863215.1 uncultured Pseudomonadota bacterium | reverse complement strand
TACCGGAATATCGTCGTCATCGGCCGGAGCATCTGCCGGGCGATGCTTGCCCAGCAACGCATCCATGCGCCCCAGCAGTTCATCGGTCTGATCGGGTTGCGAATCCTGAGTCATGTTCAATTATTCCGTGCCTGTCCCAAGGCGATGGTTTCCGGCGGATAGCCGCTGGCGCGGTAATGGCGAAAGCGTTGGCGGGCCTGGTCGGTTTCCTGCCGCTCGTAACCGACGATTTCGATCACGCGCTCAAACTCGGCGAAAAACGGCGGGCATTCTGAATGCAGGTTAATCAGGATTTCGGCATGCGGCAAGTTTTTGCCCAGATGATCGATGACGATCGGCGTCTCGCCGGCCAGCGGATCATTGACGCGGCAATGCGGCAGAAAGCTGAGCTGCTGGAAGCTCCAGAGCTTGCGGTCGATTTCGTCGCTGGCCAGCGGGCTGTCGGTGTAAATCAGCACCCGCTGGCCGCGTCCTAGCGCCTTGGCGGCAATCTGGCACGCTACCAGCTGACGGTCGGCGGCGCCGGTGTAGAAATCAATCCGCGTCATGCTGGGCGTCGTCGCCATCCGCTTCGGAAACACGCCGCGGTCGGCCACGCAGCGGCACCTTGCCCTCGGCCTGATCGGCACGGCCGATCAGGAAGCGCGTCAGCAGCGGCACCGGGCGGCCGGTCGCGCCCTTGTCCTTGCCGGATTTCCAGGCGGTGCCGGCGATATCCAGATGCGCCCATTCGTAATTCCTGGTGAAACGCGACAGGAAGCAGGCAGCAGTGACACTACCGCCGGGCCGGCCGCCAATATTGGCCATATCGGCAAAATTGCTTTTCAGCTGCTCCTGGTATTCGTCCCACAGCGGCATATGCCATGCCTTGTCGCAGGCCTCATCGCCGGCCGTCAGCAATTCACGCGCCAGGCTGTCCTGGTTCGAATACAGGCCGGTAGCCACGTGGCCGAGCGCAATCACGCAGGCACCGGTCAGGGTGGCCACATCGACCACGGTATCGGGCTCGAAACGTTCGGCATAAGTCAGCGCATCGCACAGGATCAGCCGGCCTTCGGCGTCGGTATTGAGAATTTCGATCGTCTGGCCGGACATCGACGTGACCACGTCACCCGGCTTCGAGGCATTGCCGGCCGGCATGTTTTCGCAGGTCGGCACAATCGCGATCACGTTCAACGGCAGCTTCATCTGCGCCACCGCCTGCATGGTGCCGAGCACCGAAGCGGCGCCGCACATATCGTATTTCATCTCGTCCATGCCCTCGCCCGGCTTGAGCGAAATGCCGCCGGAATCGAAGGTAATGCCCTTGCCCACCAGCACGATCGGCTTCTGCTTCTTGTCGGTACCGTGGTATTGCAGCACCACCAGCTTCGGCGGCTCGACGCTGCCCTTGGCCACCGACAGCAGCGAACCCATGCCCAGCTGGTGCATATCGTCGCGCTCCAGCACTTCCAGCTGCAGGCCGTGCTTGTCGGCGATTTCCTGCGCCTGCTGCGCGACATAGGTCGGGGTGCAGATATTGCTCGGCAGATTGCCCAGCTCGCGCGCCAGCGTCATGCCTTCCGCCAGCGCCTCGCCGCGCAGCAGCGCCTCTTCGCCGGCGGCCAGTTCGCTGCGGCGCGATACCGACAGCGTAATTTTGCGCAGCGGGCGTTTATTTTCTTCCTGCTTGCTCTTGAGGCGCTCAAAGCGATACAAAGTATCGAAAATCACCTGCACCGCATGCTCGATACGCCAGGCAATCTCGCGTTTCTTGACCGGTACTTCGGTCAGATAGAACACCGCATCCGGCGCACCGGTTTCGGATAAGGCCTTGATCGACGAGCGCATTGCCGTATGGAACTCGCTGTCGCGGAATTCGCGCTCCTTGCCCAGACCGACCAGCATCACCCGGTCGCACGGCGTATGCGGAACATTGTGCAGAATCACGGTAGAGCCGAGCTTGCCTTCCATATCGCCACGGCGCAGGATGTCGGAAATGTAGCCGTCGGAAATACGATCGAGCAGATCCGCCGCCAGAGTGAGCTTGCGTGATTCGAATACGCCGACGATGACGCAGGCGCTGCGCTGCTTCTCCGGGCTACCGCTTTTTATGCTAAATTCCACACTTGGCTCCTCACGAACGATCGTTCAACGGGAATAACGCGGGGCTCCGCTCTGGACGTTGTTTGCCGGAAACAACACCAAGCGTAAATTCACCCCGGAATTCACCGCATCCACGCATAAAAACCGATTATCGGCATGATTCATATTATTTGTCAAAAAGGCTGGCTTTTGCATGATTTATAAGCGCTTCTATCAGCGCGAGCTGGCCACGCTGACAATCGGAATCTTCGTCGTCCTGCTGGCAGTGATCACCACCACACTGATGGTGCGCCTGCTGGGCATGGCCGCGACCGGCAAAATCGCCACCGAGGCGGTACTGATTACACTGGCGTTTTCCGCACTGCGCTACCTGCCGATCCTGTTGTCGCTGTCGCTGTACATTGCGGTGCTGCTGGCTTTGTCGCGTGGTTTTCGCGATCACGAAATGGAAGTCTGGATGAGCTCGGGCCTGAGCATAGCCGAGTGGGTCAAGCCGACACTGACATTCGCAACGCCGCTGGTCGTGCTGATCGCGGTGCTCAGCTTCGTCCTCAGTCCGTGGGCGGTGCGCAAGAGCAACGATTACCGCCACAAGCTGATGGCTCAGGAAGAAACCGCCGCGATCTCGCCCGGATTGTTCAAGGAGGCGAAAAACGACAACCGCGTGTATTTCATCGAGAATTTCAGCGGCGAACACGGTTCGGCGACCAATATCTTCGTGCAAACGGAAAAGCAGCAGAAACTCGGCATCATCAGCGCGCACCACGGCCAGATCGTCACCGACGACGACGGCAACCGTCATCTGCAAATGTATAACGGCCGACGCTACGAAGGCCGGCCGGGCCAGCGCGAATACCGCATTGTCGAATTCGACCGCTACAGCCTGCTGATCCAGCCCAAGGATCCGGGCAAGGAAGACACGCCGACCAACGGCAAGACTACCGGCCAACTACTGAAACATCCCAACGCCGACAATCTGGCAGAGTTTTCCTGGCGCCTGGCGGCACCGATCGGCGCAGTGCTGATGACACTGCTGGCAGTTCCGCTGAGCTTTTCCCGCCCGCGCGCCGGGCGCTCGCTGAACATGGTCATGGCGCTGCTGGCCTACCTGATTTACAGCAATTTCATCAGCGTCGGCAACGCCTGGATGGCACAGGGCAAGTTACCGGCCAGCGTAGGCCTGTGGCCGATCCACGCCACCCTGCTGGCAGTCGTGATGGCGCTGCTGGCATACCAGGCCGGCGCATTCCGGCACAAGGCGGCGCAATGAATACGCTGGCGCGTTACATTTCCAGCGAAATCGTCAAGAGCACGCTGTTCGTTTTTGCACTGCTGCTGGCGCTGTTTGCCTTTTTCGACATGCTTAACCAGCTGCAGGATATCGGCAAAGGCCGCTATCAGCTGTGGATGGTGTTCATGTTCGTCGGTCTGAGCCTGCCGGCACGCATTTATGAACTGTTTCCGATCGCCACGCTGATCGGCTCGCTGCACGCGCTGAGCCAGCTGTCGGCCAACTCCGAATACACGGTGATCCGCTCGTCCGGCGTAT
Source organism: uncultured Pseudomonadota bacterium (assembly GCA_937863215.1). GTDB lineage: Bacteria > Pseudomonadota > Gammaproteobacteria > Burkholderiales > SCOH01 > CALMFQ01. The sequence continues at coordinate 6,192 of CALMFQ010000029.1, read as the reverse complement.
CCAATCTCGGCGTGGTAGCCAAGCTGCTGCCGGCCGGACTGCTGTTTGCCGCACTGACCTATGGCTTTGGCGAATACATTGCCCCGCCGGCGGAGCGCGCCGCCAATCACATGCGCCTGCAGGCAACCAATTCGGTGGTGGCGCAGGAATTCCGTTCCGGGTTATGGGTCAAGGAAGACCGCTCATTCATCAATGTGCGCGAGGTACTGCCGGACAACAAGCTGTCGGATATCCGCATTTACCAGTTTGACGACAAGTTCAATCTGCAGAAAATCACCCGCGCCGAAAGCGGCGAATTCCTTGCCGGCAACGACTGGCGCCTGCACGGCATCACCGAAACCACGCTATCGTTCGGCGGCATCAATCTGGCACACGAACCCGACCGCCAGTGGCGCACCGTGCTCAACCCGAACATTCTGTCGGTATTGCTGGTGGCGCCGGAGCACATGCCGGTAGCGGACCTGTACAGCTACATCCAGCACCTGAGCCGCAACAAGCAGAAAACCTCACGCTACGAAATCGCGCTGTGGAACAAGCTGCTGTACCCGTTTACCGCCCTGTCGATGATGTTGCTGGCGCTGCCGTTTGCACAATCGCAGCGCCGCAGCACCAATGTCGGACTGAAACTGTTCATCGGCATTCTGCTCGGGCTGGCGTTCCACTTCACCAACAGCCTGTTCAAATACCTGGGATTGCTGTACGACTGGCCGCCATTGCTCGCAGCAACCATCACAACCATGTTCGTGTTGGCGCTGGGCGCCGGAATGACTTGGTATCAAGAGCGCCGCTAGCCGCAGGGCAGCGACGCAAAGAAGCCTGAAACTCAGGCGTTGATCAGGCGGGTACCGGCCAGCCGGTCATGCAGGAATTGACGCTCACGATCCAGCAACGGCCATCCCCACGCCAGAAGAAACACGGCGCTACAGGCCGCCAGCCATGGCATCGCAGCAGCACGCTGAAAATGCGCCCATACCGCAGTTGCCGTCAGCGGCAGATAAATGGCCAGACCGAAAAAAAAGCGCAAAGCCGCCGCCTTGGCGCTGACAGCAGCCCCATCCGCACCGACCAGACGAATCTTCCAGGTTTTCATCGCCAGCGTTTGGCCCGCCTTGAGCCAGCACCAGCCAAAATAGCTACCCAGCACCAGCAACAGGAACAGTGACTGGAAGTGACGTGCAGCATCGACCGGCAACAACTTGCCGACCGGATAAAACACAAACCCGGCTACCATCAGCAGGGCAAGCTGCAGCAGCGACTCATACACCAGACAAAGGGCGCGCCGCCACATCGGCGGAGCATTCATTGTTTCGGCTCCACACGCTGCGGCGCAGCCGCCGGAGCGGCTCGCGGCGCTACCAGCGGCGGAACGACCAACGCAGGCGCAACCGGAGAGCCGCCGCCCCCCTGAGCCTGCTGCTGGATCTTGGATTTCACCGCCTGACGCTCGTCCTGCGGCAATTCATTCAATTGACGGAAATTCTGGCGGGCCAGCTTGCGCTGCTCGGGAGTCAGTCTGGCCCACTCCTGCAGGCGCGACTGTATGCGCTGCTGCTGCAGCGGCGTCATCGACGCGTATTTTTTTGCCACGCCAAGCAATCTATGGCGCTGGATATCCGGAAAACCATCCCACTCAGCCGCCAGCGGCGCCAGAACCTGGCGCTGCTGGGGAGCGAGCTGCATCCACTTGGGCTCTGCTCCGGCCACATCGGCAGCATGGGCCGAGCGTAGCAAAAACAGGCACAGACAAACTATTAACGGTTTAACCATTTATCAAATTGATGATCCACATACGCCTGCGGCGGCAAATCGTCGGCGAGCAGAATCGCATCCACATCGTCATCGGACACATCGCTGGCATTGGTCAGCCAGAAATACGCCCCACCCAGACACGCCAGCAACGCCAGCCCCGACGCCAGATGCCGCAAATGCCCGCCATCCAGCCGGCCCAGCCAGCCACCCGCCACTGCCAGAGTAGTAACGCTACGCTTCGCCGGGCCGCCCATGGCGGCCAATGCCTCGCGCCGGGCCAGTTCCAGGCGGCTGCCCACTTTACCATCAAGCCGGGCCAGACCGGCATTCAATTCATTGCTGATCCTGCGGCCGAATTCCTTCTCGTTCATCGCTCGACCCCTTTCTGTTTTAGCCATTCTGCCAACGCGTGCGTGGCGCGCGAGCAGTGTGTTTTGACACTCCCTTCAGAGCAACCCATCGCTGCAGCCGTCTCGGCCACATCCATATCTTCCCAATAACGCAGCAGGAAGGCTTCCCGTTGACGTGCCGGCAACTTTTCCAGGCCTTCTTCGATAATCTTTATGACCTGCTCGCGGCCCATTTGTTCATCGGGCGGAACCGGCGCACCGTCGTGCAGGGCGGAAACATCGATCATTTCCAGCGGATCGATTTCACTTTCCTGATCTTCGCCAGGCGTAAGCGATGACAGCAGCGTGGTCCAGATCGAACGCACTTTCTGGCGGCGAAAATAGTCCCGGATGCGGTTCTGCAGGATGCGCTGAAACAGCGCCGGCAGTTCGTCCACCGGTTTGTCGCTGTAACGCTCGGCCAGCTTGAGCATCGAATCCTGCACTACGTCGAGCGCAGCGTCCTCGTCGCGCAGGGCGTAAACGGCGTACTTGAAGGCACGCCGATCGACCTCAGCCAGAAATGCCGACATTTCCTGATAAGTAGCCAGACGCTAACTCCACACAAACCCAGAATCAAAAACCCGGAATTCAACCGCCCATTCGGTCAAATCTGGGCCGCATGTTATCAAAAAGGCTGCCACAGCTCCAAATATGGGCGGAAAAACTTGACCGGGGCCATCGGAATCCATTACTGTTTAAGGTTCTTAAACAGGTTTTTACGCTCGTTCACCAACGATCGGATTACCTCTTGCCCGACCTGACGAACAATCAGCGCCGGGCAATCGACAGCTGAGTTTACCAACAGTAACTGAGCCTGTTCCGCTCCCGCGATTGTCAAAGTTTGTCCGGGAGACAGTTAAGGGATCGTCCTTCATTTTCCTGCCGGAGCAATCTGCAAGTGTTGCCCGGCCCGGTGAAAAGGCCGCTTGCGCGGCTGGGCGATCCGGACGATTTAGTTCGCACTCATCCAACTTGGCAAATATTCGAAGGTTTGACATGGAACTAACAGGCGCAGAAATAGTAGCGCGCTGCCTGGCCGAAGAAGGCGTTGAATACGTATTCGGCTATCCTGGCGGCGCGGTGTTGGAAATTTACGACGCAATTTTCAAGCAAGACAAATTCAAGCACATCCTGGTGCGCCACGAGCAGGCTGCGGTTCACGCCGCCGATGCCTATTCGCGCTCCAGCAACAAAATAGGCGTCGCGCTGGTAACCTCCGGCCCTGGCGCGACCAACGCCATCACCGGCATTGCCACCGCCCACCTGGATTCGATCCCGATGATCGTGATCTCGGGACAGGTAGCAACGCCGGCAATCGGCCTGGACGCATTCCAGGAAGTGGACATGGTCGGCATTACCCGTCCGTGTGTAAAGCACAACTTCCTGGTGAAAGACGTCAGCGAATTGGCCGACACTTTCAAAAAGGCGTTCTACATCGCGACAACCGGCCGTCCCGGCCCGGTGGTAATCGATATCCCCAAGGATGTGACACAAAAGAAAGCTGAATTCAGCTATCCGAACAGTGTCAGCATGCGCTCATACACGCCGATCAACAAGGGCCATCCGGGCCAGATCAAGAAAGCGGTACAACTGATCAGCGAAGCCAAGCGCCCACTGATCTACGTCGGCGGCGGCGCTGTGCTGTCCGACGCCAGCGCACAGGTGACCGAACTGGTACGCACGCTGGACTTCCCCTGCACCAACACCTTGATGGGCCTGGGCGCCTATCCGGGCGACGATCCGAAATTCATCGGCATGCTTGGCATGCACGGCACTTATGAAGCCAATCTGGCAATGCAGTACTGTGACGTGCTGATTGCGATCGGTGCGCGCTTTGATGACCGCGTGATCTCGATGCCGAATCATTTCCTCGCATCGCCGAAGAAGATCATTCACATCGACGTTGACCCTTCGTCGATCGCCAAGCGCGTCAAGGTTGACGTACCTATCGTTGGCAACTGCCGCGACGTTCTGGAAGAAATGCTGGCACTATTGCGCACGACGCCGGAACGCCCGGACGCCGATGCACTCCAGACCTGGTGGAAGCAGATCGAAGAATGGCGCGCACCGAACAGTCTGCGCTACGACCAGCCGAGCGACATCATCAAGCCGCAATTCGTGGTGGAAACCCTGCACAAACTGACCAACGGCGACGCAATCATTACTTCCGACGTTGGCCAGCATCAGATGTTTGCCGCGCAATACTACAAATTCAAGCGCCCGCGTCAATGGATCAACTCCGGCGGTCTCGGCACCATGGGTGTCGGCCTGCCGTACGCCATGGGCGCAAAACTGGCCAACCCGGAACTGGATGTAGTCTGCATCACCGGCGAAGCATCGATCCAGATGAACATTCAGGAACTCTCGACCGCCAAGCAGTACCACACGCCGGTCAAGATCGTAAACCTGAACAACGGCTATCTGGGCATGGTGCGCCAGTGGCAGGAAATGTTCTACGAGAATCGCTACGCTGAATCCTACGTCGATGCACTGCCCGATTTCGTCAAGCTGGCCGAAGCCTATGGTCACGTCGGCATGCGTATCAGCAATCCGGCAGATGTCGAGGGCGCGCTGCGCGAAGCGCTGGCACTGAAAGACCGCCTGGTGTTCATGGACTTCATGATTGATCCGAAAACCAACGTATTCCCGATGGTTGGCAATGGCAAAGGCCTGAACCAGATGGCTTTGCCGCCGCACATGCGTCACCTGCAGCAGACGCCGACCCTCAAAGAACGCGATTACGGCAATCTCAGTTAAGGTATGGACAGCATGCGACACATTCTCTCGATCCTGATCGAAAACGAAGCGGGCGCCTTGTCCCGGGTTGCCGGGTTGTTCTCCGCTCGCGGGTACAACATCGAATCCCTGTCGGTGGCACCGACCGAAGATCCGACCCTGTCGCGGATGACCATTGTCACCTCCGGCTCGGACGACATCATCGAACAGATCACCAAGCAACTGAACAAGCTGATCGAAGTGGTCAAGGTTATCGACCTGCACGAAGCCGAGCACATCGAACGCGAACTGATGCTGATCAAGGTACGCGCGACCGGCAAGGAACGTGAAGAGATGAAACGGATGGCGGACATTTTCCGCGGCCGCATCATCGACGTCACCGAAAAGACCTACACCATCGAACTGACCGGCCCCGGCGCCAAGCTGGATGCTTTCATCCAGGCCGTCGATCGCAGCGTGATTCTGGAAACCGTACGTACTGGCGCCTCCGGCATCGGCCGTGGCGAGCGTATTCTGAAAATCTAGTGAGGCAAGAGCCGCAGGCAGCGGGAAACACTCCCGCTGTTTGCGTTTTAACCTCACACCTCACTTGTCCTTAGGAGTTCAAATGAAAGTTTTTTACGACAAAGATGCTGACCTGTCGCTGATCAAAGGCAAAAACGTCACTATCGTTGGTTATGGCTCGCAAGGCCATGCCCACGCACAAAATCTGCGCGATTCAGGCGTCAACGTCACCATCGGCCTGCGCCGCGATGGCGCTTCGTGGGCCAAAGCCGAAGGCGCCGGCCTGAAAGTGGCTGAAGTTGCCGAAGCAGTCAAAGCTGCCGACGTGGTGATGATCCTGTTGCCGGACGAATCGCAACCGGAAGTCTACAAACGCGACGTTGAGCCGAATATCCGGCAAGGCGCAGTTCTGGCATTCGCTCACGGCTTCAACATCCATTACAACCAGATCGTGCCGCGCGCCGACCTGGACGTAATCATGGTTGCCCCGAAAGGTCCGGGCCACACCGTGCGCTCCGAATACAAAAAAGGCGGCGGCGTTCCGTCGCTGATCGCGGTTTACCAGGACAAGTCCGGCAAAGCCCGCGACATCGCCCTGTCGTACGCAGCAGCCAACGGCGGCACCAAAGGTGGCGTAATCGAAACCAACTTCCGCGAAGAAACCGAAACCGATCTGTTCGGCGAACAGGCCGTTCTGTGCGGTGGCGCGGTTGAACTGGTGAAAATGGGCTTCGAAACCCTGACCGAAGCCGGCTACGCTCCGGAAATGGCTTATTTCGAGTGCCTGCACGAACTGAAATTGATTGTCGAC
>CALMFQ010000028.1 GCA_937863215.1 uncultured Pseudomonadota bacterium | reverse complement strand
TTTGAGTGTCGCCAGTTGCCCTAAACCCCAAGTCCTGCTTGGTTTTATCGGTGGCGCTTTCCGGTTTTTTCCTAGTTGGGCGTGATTGTCCATCCACGGAAAAATAGAGGGCTGGTGAATTGCTACGCCTGATGCACCCAGTGTTACCAATCAATGTCGCGGCGGTCCATCACTGGCGCAGAAAGCCTTGATCTGGGCAGAATCTGGCCATATAAATCGGCTGTTTACCGAGCGTGGAATGAGGTACATTCGAGGGACTTTCCTCGGGTAATGCCTAATCAAGTGGCTGATAGGTAAGCGGTTACACGGACTTTTAATCCGTTGGTCGCGAGTTCGAGTCTCGCCCAACCCACCAATCAAAGGCCAGTCGCAAGACTGGCCTTTTTGTTTTGCTGTTCTCGGAGCGAGCCATGAAAAAAGCCAGCAGTTGGTGCTGGCTTTGGCTTACCGATATTGCATCAGATGCTGTTGCGGCGCTGGCGCAGTCTCCAGCCTACCACGCCAATACCGGCCAGCAGCATGGCGTAGCTTTCCGGTTCCGGTACTGCATGTACGGCGGTCAGCGTGGCTGAGGTGGCGATGCCGCTGGCCGGGAGGTTGACCTGGAAGTGATAGATGTCGGAGTGGCCGTTATTGTGCGGAACGGCCACGGTGATGTTGTCACCGATTGCGCTTGACGGTACGCCGTTGGTGGCAACAAAGAACAGGCTGCCGAGTGCCTGTTCGGCGAAGCTGTCGGTCGCGTGTGGCTGGCCGAGGTGCAGGCCGGACCAGTTGGCATTTACGGTAAGGAGCTGGCCGGCTTTGAAGGCATTCAGAATCCCTTTTACGCTCCAGTTGTTGCTCAGATAGTTGAAGGATTGCTGGACGACGTTGTTGGGGGTTGGCGAAATTTCCTGATCCCAGTTGAAAGTCAGTTCCAGGTTGGTCAGGGTGTCGGTTACCTTGGTGACGCTGACTGCCGCTGCTGCCTGACCTGCGGTAAAGACTGCGGCGCCCAGCAGTGCTGTGCGTAACAGCGAGTGCAATTGCATGATTTTACTCCCGTTTTTCGGATCGATTATGAATACCTGTCTCGCCCATTGAGTGGCCCGGCAATGATTAATCCGGGCTGTTTTTTTTCAGTGTTCCACAGGCACGGCAAGCCTGGCAACTAAGTGATTACATGAGCATATAACGAGTATCCACGCGGGTTACGGGCGTGTTACGGCGAGTTGGCAGGCCAGTCGTCGGCAACGATGAAGCCGCGTCCGAGTTCCTGCCAGCCGTTTGCGGCCGGCGTCAGCTCGACCAGCATCCGGGCGCTGCCGTTGGCAAGGCAGTATTCGTCCAGCCAGGCGCACATCTGCGTACCGCTGAAAACGGTTGTCGCGGCGGGGAACAACGCCGGCGCAACCCAGCGCAGCCGCGGCAGCGGTATCCAGTAGCGCTGGCTGTGTTGCAGCCGCTGGCGGGCGGGGGTCAGGTGTTGCCACCAGCCGTGCGGATGGTTTGGCTCCAATCCGCTAATGGCTGCCTGTGGCTGGCCGAAAGGATAGAACAGCCAGCCTTTCAGCCAGCCCAGACGCTGCCCGATCGGCTGCGTCAGCCGGGAGGTAACGTGGGGGTGTTGCGACAATGCCAGTTGTTGCTGGAACAATTTATCCAGCTTGAGATGCAGCCGGTCGCGCGCGCTCGGGCCGATGAAGCCGCGGATACCGGCATCCGGCCGATGCAGCAGGAACAGTTTGAACGCGCATTCGAGGTGCAGCAGCGAGTCGGATTGCGGCGGCTGCAGCAGAAAGTCGAGTTCGCCAACGGTACGTTGCTGTTCGCGGATCGCCCAGTGCTCGGCAACCACCCGCCAGCCCGGCAGGTGGGCAAAGGCAAAGCCGAGCAGGTTTTCCACATAATAGCCAAGGCGTTTGACCGGCCGCAGCGCCAGATGCTGCAGCAGCGGCGCCGGATCGCGGTCGAGCCGCTGCAGTAGCGGCAGCGCGCTCCGGTACAGTGCTGTGGATCGTGCATGGTCCCAGACCGGATAGGTGCCGGGTGCCAGCAGTGCCGGGGCACCCAGCAGCCACGCCAGGTCGCGCACCTCGGGATGACGCAGGCTGGCGAAAGATTCGTCCAGTGCATCCATCCGTGCGCTTGGCCTTACTCGACTGCAGCCGGTTGCGCAGCCTTGGGTTTGCGCCGGCGGCGGCGGCGCGACTTTTCCGCCTTGCCGGTACTGCCCTCA
>CALMFQ010000027.1 GCA_937863215.1 uncultured Pseudomonadota bacterium | reverse complement strand
CGAGGCGCGCAAGGGCAATATGCTGATCCTCAGCGACGGCAAACACGGCCTGTTGTCCGAGCTGTGGTGGATGCGCGCGCTGCATCCGGTGCGACGCATCTATCGCCAGCAGCCCGGCTCCGGTGCATTCGACCTGCCATTGCTCGACTACGCACTGGCCGGCCCCACTTGCGACAGCGGCGATGTGTTCCCCGGCCCGTATCCGCTGCCGGCCGACATTGCCGCCGGCGACTGGCTGGAAATCGGCTTTCTCGGCGCCTATTCGCTGGAGCTGGCTACCGGCTTCAACGGCTATGGCCGCTACCGGCTGCTGACCGCCAGCCCGGTAAACCAGCCGGCAGCAATGGATCTGACATGGTGATGCGCCGGCGCGGACTGTGGCTGGCGCTGGCGACGATGGTGCTACTGGGTGCATGGCTGTACCTGCGGCCGCGCGAAGCGGCACCGGTCCGTATCGGCGTGCTGCATTCGCTGACCGGCACCATGGCCGCCAGCGAAAAACCGGTGGTCGATGCACTGCGGCTGGCAGTGGAGCAGATCAACGCCAGAGGCGGCCTGCTCGGCCAGCGGCTGGAAATCGTGCTGGCTGACGGGCGCTCCAGCCCGGCCAGCTTTGCCAGCGCGGCAGAGCAACTGATCAGCCGGCAGCATGTAGTGGCGCTGTTCGGCTGCTGGACTTCGGCCAGCCGCAAGGCGGTGCTGCCGGTGATCGAACGCCACAAGCACCTGCTGCTGTACCCGGTGCAATACGAAGGGCTGGAACAGTCGCCCTATATCCTCTATGCCGGCGCAGCGCCCAACCAGCAGATCATCCCCGGCACACGCTGGGCGATGAGCCAGTTCGGCAAACGGGTTTACCTGATCGGCTCCGACTACGTGTTTCCGCGCGCGGCCAACCGCATCATCCGTGACGTGATCGACGGGGCAAACGGCAGCGTGGTGGGCGAAAGTTACGTGCCGCTGGGCGGCGACCGCTTCGATGCTATTGCCGCCGATATCGCGCGCCTGCGCCCGGACGTGGTGCTGAATACGATCAACGGCAGCAGCAACCGGCATCTGCTGCGTGCGCTCGAATCCGCCGGCCTGGCCGACCAGCCGCTGCTGTCGTTCAGCCTGTCGGAAGCAGAGCTGCAGGAAATGGGCGCGGCACGGCTGCACGCCCATTATCTGGCGTGGAACTATCTGCACGATCTGCCGCTGGACGACAACGAAGCGTTTGTCGCCGCGTTCCGCCAGCGCTTCGGCGCCGGGCGCCGCATCAGCGATCCGATGGAAACCGCCTACACCGCCGTGCACCTGTGGGCGCAAGCGGTCAGCGAGGCCGGATCGTTCGAACCGGCCAAAGTCACCTTCGCCCTGCGGCAGCAAAGCTACAACAGCCCCGCCGGGATCATTTCGGTCGATCCGGACAACCAGCACCTGTGGAAACCGATCTACATCGCCCGGATTCTCCCGGACGGCAGACTCGGCATCGTGCATGCGGTTCGTCATGCGGTGCGCCCCAATCCGTTCCCTGAATTCCGCACGCGCAGCGAATGGCTGACGCTGCTGAACAACGCAATCGAGCAACGTCAACCATGAATCTGGCGCGCAAACTGCTGCTGGCCTTTGTCTTGCTATCGGTACTGCCGCTGGTTCTGATCGGCTATCTGTACGACAGCAATTTCGAACACGAGCTGCGTGCAGAGCAGATCGAACGCCTGAGCCGGCTCGCCGACAAAAAGCTGGAGCAGATCAACGCCTACCTGGAGCAGGAGCGGATCGGCGCGCTGCAGCTGAGCCGCGCCCGCACCGTACGTTTTACCCTGGAAGCATGCGCACGCGGCGCCTGCACCGGCGGCAAACGCCCGCCGGGCGATGCCGAGCTGCGCAATTACTACAACGGCTATGTCGAAACCTCGCGGCTGTACGATCTGCTGCTGATCGACGCCGAAGGCAATGTGCTGTTTTCGGTACGCGAAGAAAACGATCTGGGCAGCAACCTGTTCAGCCCGCGCATGCGCGACACCAGTCTGGGACAGGGTTTCCGCCAGGCTCTCGACACCATGAGCGTGCAATTCGCCGATTTCGACCACTACGAGCCGTCGGCCGGCATTCCCGCTGCGTTCGTCGTCGCCCCGGTGATGGAAAAAGGCCGCATCGTCGGCGCAGTGGCGCTGCAGATCGACGTCAGCCGTTTCCACGAAGTCAGCAACGATCGTACCGGCCTTGGCAACAGCGGCGAAACGATGCTGGCGCGGCGCGACCGCGACGGCCGCAGCGCGCAATTCACCTCGGCGCTGCGCCGTTCGGATCAACAGCCGTTCAAGACACGCATTCCGTTCGACAAAATGCCGCGGCCAATGCAGCACGCACTGAACGGTGAACGCGGCGCCGGGCCGGCGCAGGATTACTCCGGCACCGCGGTGGTGGCGGCCTGGCGCTACCTGCCGCTGCTGCGCTGGGGCATGGTGGTAAAAATCGATGCCGACGAGGCATTGGCCGCACTGGTGCGGCAGCGCAACCTGAGCCTGCTGCTGAGTGTACTGGTACTGCTGGCCACCGCCGGCGCCGCAGTACTGGTCGGCCGCGGCCTGATGCGCCGCCTGTGGCTGCTGCGCGATGCCAGCGAGGCCATCGCCGCGGGCGACCTGAGCCGCACCCTGCCGGATGCCGGGCGCGACGAGCTGGACAAGCTGTCGGCCGCATTCAATCACATGGCAGGCAACCTGAAAGCCCTGTACAGCGGGCTGGAAGAGCGCGTGGCAACGCGTACGCGCGAACTGGCGCAGGAAATCGAAGAACGCAAACAGGTCGAAGTGGAGCTGGCGCGCTACCGCGACGACCTGCAGCAACTGGTCACGGAACGCACCGCCGCGCTCGAAGCAACCCAGGCGCAATTGCAGGTGCAGAGCCAGCACTACCAGCTGCTGATGCAGACCGCCAACGAGGCGATCCACGTGCTCGACCGTCATGGCCGGCTGCTGGAATGGAACCAGGCATTCGAACGGCATCTCGGCTACAGCGCCGAAGAAATCGCCGGGCTCAGCGTGTGCGACTGGGACGCCCAGATGGACCGGAAGCAATTGCTGCAGGAAATCGAACGCCAGCTGGGCTGCGGCGGCAGCGTGTTCGAAACCCGCCACCGGCGCAAGGACCGCAGCATGCGCACGATGGAGATCAGCACCGCGCCGATCGATATCGATGGCGCGCCATGCCTGTATGCGTCGGCGCGCGACATTACCGACCGGGTCGAAGCCGTGGATGCACTGAAAAAGGCCGAGGAGCAATTCCGCGGCACCTTTGTCAACGCCATTCACGGCATGGCGCTGGTATCGCCCAACGGCCACTGGCTGAAGGTCAACCGTGCACTATGCGAGATGCTCGGCTACAGCGAAGCGGAACTGCTGGCCACCGACTTCCAGAGCCTCACCCACCCGGACGATCTGCAGGAAGGCCTGCGCCGGCTGCGTGCCATGCAGATGGGCAAGCTGCAATCGTTCCAGATCGACAAGCGCTACCTGCGCAAGGATGGCTCGGGCCTGTGGGTGCGCATCGGCGTCTCGCTGGTGTGCGACAGCAACGGCAAAGCGGCACATTTCGTCACCCAGGTGATCGACATCAGCGAGCAGAAGCACCGCCAGGAACTCAGCCAGCAGGCCGAAGCGGCATTGCTGCAAGCCAAGCAGGCAGCGGAGCAGGCCAGCCAGGCCAAGAGCGACTTTCTCGCCAACATGAGCCACGAAATCCGCACGCCGATGAATGCCATCATGGGGCTGACGCAGTTATTGCTGGATACGCGCATCGACAGCCGCCAGCGCGACTACCTGAACACCATGCTGGCATCGTCGAACGCGCTGCTCGGCATTCTCAACGACATCCTCGACTATTCGAAAATGGAAGCCGGCCGCATGGAGCTGGAGCAGACCGAATTCGAAGCGCTGCGGGTGTTCGAAAACGCGCGCGACCTGTTTGCCGCGCTGGCACGCGAAAAAGGCCTGGATATCCGTCTCGACATTGACGTCAGGGTACCGCAGCGGCTGATCGGCGATCCGCTGCGACTGGGCCAGGTGGTCAACAACCTGCTCGGCAACGCGGTCAAGTTCACCGAACGCGGCCGCATCGATATCCGTGTCGATACCTGTGCCGACGCCGCGGACGGCCAGCAGTTGCGTATTGAAGTATGCGACACCGGCATCGGCATGACCGAGGAACAACTGGCGCGGCTGTTCCAGGCATTCAGCCAGGCCGACACCTCGACCACACGCAAATACGGCGGCACCGGACTCGGGCTGATGATCTGCAAACGGCTGCTGGATCTGATGCACGGCAAGATCGAAGTACGCAGCGAACACGGCCGTGGCAGCTGTATCACCTGCCTGCTGCCGCTGCAGGCGGCGCCGGTCAGGACGTTGCCGGCCGGTGTGGCGGCAACGCCGGTCAGCCCTGCAAGCCCGGCCGGCTTTATTGCGGACCAGACGGTACTGGTGGTGGAAGACAACCCGGTCAACCAGATCGTCGCACGCGAATTGCTGAAAAAACTCGGGCTCGGCGTGGACATCGCCCCGGGCGGGCTGGAAGCGGTAGTGCTGGCGGCACAGAAACATTACGCCGCAGTGCTGATGGATCTGCACATGCCGGGAATGGACGGGCTGGAAGCAACACGCCGCATTCGCGCCAACGCCCGCGGCCGCCACCTGCCCATCATAGCCATGACGGCTGCGGCAGCCGACAGCGATCGCGAAGCCAGCGCCGCCGCCGGCATGGATGCGCACCTGAACAAGCCGGTGAGCCTGCAGCAATTGCAGCAAACGCTGTCGCGCTGGCTCAAGCTGGCACCGCAGGCAACGGCCGGCAACGACGCCGGGATACTGGCGCAACAGTTGCCGCAAATCGCAGTTGCGGCAGCGCTGCAGCGCTGCGGCGGCAATCTGCAACTGTATCTGCGCCTGCTGCGCGAGTTTGTCAGCCAGCATCGCGCCAGCGCGGCACGCATCCGCGAACTGCAGCAGCAGGAACAAACGCAGCCGCTGTTCCAGCTGGCACACGAACTGAAGGGGCTGGCCGGCAATCTCGGCATCGCCGGCGTCGCCGATGCCGCCACTGCGCTGGCCGACGCATTGCGCACCGCCGGTGCCGATCCGTGGCAAGCGCTGGCCGATACACTGGCCATGGCGTGCGAGCAGGCGGTATGCCAATTGAGCGACTACAATGACAAACAGCCGCCGCTCGCCGCCGACCCCACCGAGGCAGGCAGCGATCTGGGCCGGCTGCAGCCATTGCTGAGCGAATTACGGCAGCTGCTGGGGCGCAACCACCTGCGTGCGCGCCGTTGTGCCGAGGAAATCGCGCAGCTGCTCGCCGCCACGCCGCAGGCGCAGGCGTTTGCACCGGTCGGCACGGCGGTGCAGGAGCTGAAATTCAGGGATGCCCAGGCGCACCTGCAGGAATTCAGTCGGCAGCTTGAAGAGGGACTTTCGCCGTAAGTGCCTGTTCAAAGTCTGTCGCGAGCAGCCCCCAGCGGGGCGAAGAACAGCGCATGAGCCCCGAGCGGGATTGTGCGGCAATACTTTGAACAGGTTCCAAGCAATGGCCAGGATCGCAACAATGTCCATTACCGAGTCATCCACGCATCGCTACCGGCCGCATCTGCTGATCGTTGACGACGTGCTCGCCAACGTCGCGCTGCTCGGCGAAGCGCTGACCGACGATTACGAAGTGCAGTTCGCCAACTCCGGCGCCGAAGCGCTGCAACTGGCACAGCAGGCGCCGCCGGATCTGATCCTGCTCGACATCATGATGCCGGAAATGGACGGCTACCAGACTTTCCGCCATCTGCAGGCGACAGCGGCGTTGCGTTGCGTGCCGGTGATTTTCGTCACCGCACTCAGCGAAACCTCCGCCGAGGCAGCCGGGCTGGCGCTGGGCGCGGTTGACTACATCATCAAGCCGTTCGATGTCGGCATCACCCGCCTGCGCATCAAGAACCTGCTGGAACGCAGCCGGCTGCAGCGCGAGCTGGAACTGGCGCTGAGCTGTTCGCGCCAGGGCATGTGGGAATGGGGTCCGGACAGTGAGCTGGTCAGCTTCAGTGCGCAGTGCGCGCAGCCGCTCGGCTATGCACCGGGCGTGATCCAGCCGGAAGTGCTGACATGGGAGGAAATCGTCCACCCGGACGACCTGCCCGGCTGGCAGGCGGAAATTGCCGCACATTGCACCGGCACGCGGGCGGAAATCGCCAGCGAACTGCGGCTGCGCGACCATGCCGGCGATTACTGCTGGGTGCAGATGCTGGGGCGCGGCATTGGCGGTAGTGCCGGGCAACGGCCGGCACGCGTACTCGGCACCTATATGGACATCAGTGTGCGCAAGCAGGCGCAGCTGGCGCTGCAGCAAAGCGAGGCATACCTGGCGCTGCTGATTGCCTCCAGCCCGGACATGGTGTTGAGCTGCAATGCCGGCGGCCGGCTGGTTTCGCTGCACATTCCGGCAGACCTGCGCGACCTCGCCACCAACGACGACTGGCGCGGGCGCAGCTGTGGCGAAGCCCTGCTGGAGCCGCTGGCACAAGCCATCGACAGCGCCGCCGCCGCACTGCAGCCGCAGCACGGAACACAGGCAGGCGAATGCCGGCTGGAACAGGCAGACGGCACGCGCTATCTGCACGTTACCGTCAACCCGCTCACCGACGGCAGCGGCGGCTTTCTCGCCGTGGTGCGCGACATCAGCAAGGAGCGCCGTGCCGAGGAGGAAATCCGCCGCCTCGCCTATCACGATGCACTCACCGGGCTGGCCAACCGTCGCCTGCTGCTCGACCGGCTACGGCTGGCGCAGCAGAACAGCGCGCGGCAGAACACCTTCGGCGCGGTGCTGTTCATCGATCTGGATAATTTCAAGGCACTCAACGATACCTGGGGCAATCAGGTCGGCGATCTGCTGCTGGTGAAGCTGGCGCAGCGACTGAAAGCCAGCGTACGCGAAAACGACGTGGTGTCGCGTCTTGGCGGCGACGAGTTCGTAGTGCTGCTGGAACGTCTCGGCGGCGACGAAATCAGCGCCCAGATGCATGTGCAGACGGTTGCCGACGGTATCCGCATGGCGCTCAACAACGACTACCAGCTCGGCGAGATCAGCTACCACTGCAGCGGCAGCATCGGCGTGCGGCTGTTCTTCGGCAAGCAGGAAGACGCCGACCAGCTGATCGATGACGCGGATCAGGCGATGTATCAGGTCAAGCAGTCGAAGCGCAGCAATTTCGGCCTGTTCGTCGACAATAGCTACCTGCCGCGCGCACGCGGCGTTGCCTGAGCGGCAGCACACCTCATTCGTCGCGATACAGTTCCGGCATGCCGCCGACTGCAGCGGTATTGACGCTCACCACCCGCTCCAGCGCAAAGCGCTGCAGGTAATGCGGCCCGTCCGCCTTGGGTCCGGTGCCGGAGCGGCCTTCGCCGCGCTTGCCGAGATAGTCGCGGATGCGCATGGCAA